>CAMKAU010000067.1 GCA_946410595.1 uncultured Clostridia bacterium | reverse complement strand
GCCGCGCGGCTAAAGCCCCGCGGCGGTCCCCGCCCTACAATAATAGCGGGACACCCCCCATGTAGGGCAGGGGCTTGCTCCTGCCGTTTCTCGATTGCTTCTATCTTTGGCTCCCTCCGGGAGGGAGCTCCCGCGCAGCGGGTGAAGGAGTAGGCGGGCGGTAAGGATAAGATCAAAGAAGAAACAAGGAGTCAAAAACTCCTTCCGTCGCGGCAAGCCGCGCCACCGGCCCGTCGGGGTCCCCGGGAAGGTCCGGAGGACCTTTTGGGGATTCGGGCCCTCGAGAGGGAGGCAAGAGCGCGAACATCCTGCACAGAGAAAACAAAGCGTTGCGGCAGGAGCAAGCCCCTGCCCTACAAGGGAGAACGCACTTTCTTTTCGTGTAGGGCGGGGGTTTATCTCCCGCCGGTTTGCCAAAACAGAAAGCCGCCCCAGACTTGCCGGGGCGGCTTTCGTATTGGATTTGCGATGAATACGCTTTCTCTATTCAATAACCCTTTTCAAAAAGTCTTTTGCCTACTTTTCTTCAGAAAAGTAGGTCCTTTTCTTCAGAAAAGGAAGGGTGTCCTCAGTACCGGTCCTCGGAATTGACGGTGATATCGTTTTGCACGCGGGTGACGTCGGCGCAGAGTTTTTCCACGATGGTGCGCAGGACGAAGAACTCGCACTTGACGCCGTTGACGCAGTAATAGGAGCGGACGTCGGTGTAGGGGTAGAAGTCGTAGACGAGGGTCTTGCCGGAGCGCATCGAAACGGTCATCCGCAGCTGGCGGGCCGACGCGTTCCCGGTGAGGGCGTCGATCTCCTCCTCCGAGAGGTCGTTGGTGCTTTCCTTGGTGACCGAGAGCATCATCTTGTAAAGCTGCCGGAAGTTTTTGACGACCGGCTGATGTCCCGTTTCCTTTTCCGTGACGACAAGCTGATCCCCGGATCCGTCGAGTAAGAAGGTCACGGTTTTGCCGCCGTATTCAAAGCAGACGGAGGCGACCGTGTCGATCTGCGGCTGGAAGATGGTGTTGTTGACCCACTGCTTGAGCTCCCAGGAGAGGAAGTCCGCCTTGTACGCGGGGACCTTGGCGACGATATCGAAGGTGGCGGAATAGCAGTAGTAGTAGCTCTCGCCGCCGCGGTCGGTATGCTTTTCGCTGAAAAAGAGGACGTTCTGCACCGGCGAGGAGCCCTTGGAGGGGTCGTTTTCGTCCTTCGGGAGGTTGATCTCGTGGTAAACGACGTAGGCAAAGCCGTTCGGGAACCACTTTTCCGAGTCGCTTTCCTCCGGCGCGAGCTTGAGGACCTCGCTCCCCTCGAAATCGGTGAAGGTCTGGAGGGCGGTGTCGAGCGAATCGGAGGGGCAGTAGGTCCCCTCGCCGGGGTAGGTCATCGCAAAGGGGGAGAAGGTGAAGATCTCCGAGCGTTCCTCCTCCTCGAGGAAGGTAAAGGAAACGAAGAGATCCTCCGGCTCCTCGCCGCGGAAGATGGCGAAGTTTTCGATCAGATAATAGTTGTTGAGCGAGGTGGGGTAGGCGAGCAGCGGGGTCACGTACGCCTCGATCGGCTGAAAAACGGTGGAGGTGAGGGTGGTGTCCAGCACGTAGACCGAGTCCCTGCCCTCGTAGCGGACGTAGTACCCGCCGCCGGTGGCGATGCGGTTGCCGACGTAGACGGTGTGCGTCCGGCCGGAGAGGGTCGTCACGGTGAAGCGGACGGGAGAGGAGGCGTCGTCGAGCCCGTATTTGGCGAAATCGGCGGCGGCGTTGTCCGCGATCTTCGTTTTGGAGAGGGTGTAGCCGGTGTCCACGACGAGCTGGGAAAAGAGCGTGGCGTCGTACAGGGCGCTTTCGTGCCCGTCGATGACGAACTTATCGTCCGCCGTCCGCACGAAACGGTAGACGCCGGAGGCGTTTTCCACCTCCACCGACTTCATATCCGCCCGCGCGACCTGCTCAAAGAGCTGGATGCGGCCGTTTGCGCCGAGGACCTCGCCGGGGAGAAGCTCGATATCCCCGGTATCGTCCGGCTCCGGGCGGTTGACGAGCGGCCGGATCACGGCGAAGTAGGCGACGGCGAGAACGGCGACGGCGACGGCGACGGCGAGGATCAGTTTTTTCTGCGCGCCGATCATTTGAACTTTCTCCTCAAAACGACGGCGGCGCCGACGGCGAGAACGGCAAGCGGCAGGACGAGGATCAGAGCGGCCGTCCAGCGGTTGGCCTGCGCGGTGGTCATATCCTCGATGGTGTTATAGCTCGGCAGGACCTTCAGGTCGAGATCCGCCGGGATAAAGTCGCGCCCCATCTGCTTGAAGGCGGCGTAGAGGATATCCTTGTTGGCGTAGACGTTCGACTTGATATATTCGTCGTTTGTAAAGTCCGCGGTGGCGGAGCAGAGAACGTAGGAGGAGAACGCCTCGTTGTTGATGACGCGCGTTTCGCGGGAAACGACCATCAGATTGTAGGAGCCGTTTCCGTCGACGGGCTGGCCGTCCCGCATGGCGAGCGCGTCCTCGCTCGAGCGGATCACGGCGGACACGTCGCGGGAGGCGTTGCTGCCGTAATAGGCGTACGCGCCGGTGGGAACGGGGGTCTCCGAATCGGCGGAGAGCTCCGGCGAATAGAGATCGGAGAAGGTGATGGGCGCGACGTATTCAAAGATGGTCTTGGGGGGCGAATCGGTCCCGGCGATCTCCGCGACGAGGGAGGAGCCGAGGACCTTTTCGGTGTTATAAACGCCGACGACGGAATATCCGTCGGTGGAAACGGCGTTCTGCTTGTCGCGCACGACGGAGTCTTCCACGACGATGCCCCACTGATAGAGGTATTCGCGCAGGTTGGAGAGCCCGCCGACCGAGAGCGGGTCAAGGAAGACCATCAGCGAGCCGTAGTCGGAAGCGAGGAACCGGTCGACCGTCTCAAGCTCGGAGGAGGCGCCCTTTTCCGGGTCCTTCGCGCTGAAGTCGTACTTCGGATCGTTGATGACGATCAGCCGCGCGTCGGAGTCCGGCTGCTCCCGGGAGAGGTCGATATAGCGGACGTCGTAGCCCGCGCTGCGCACCAGCTCCTCCAGCGCCTCGCTCTTTTTCTCCCCGTGGTTCTGGGTGAAATAGGCGACCGGCAGGTCGGAGGCGGTTACCGAGAGGATCGCGGCGGCGAACTTTTCCTCGCCGTTGAACGCCCAGATCGTCCCGTCCGAGTTTGCGTAGTAGAAGGCGTTGGCGGAGAGGATGCGGAACTCGTCGCCCGACTCGATGATGACCGAGGAGGTGGAGATCCCGGAGGACGCGCTGGTCAGCGCGTATTTGGCGAACAGGGTCGGCTCGCGGTTGGCGTTGATCGCCTCCACGCTCGCCCAGTCGAACGCCTCGGCGATCTGCAGGGCGGTCTCGTAGACGTAGTTTGTGAGGGTGTTTGATTTGAGATAGTCCGGCTCGTGGCAGAAGAGGATCCGCACGGGCGAGGCGACGTCCGACATAGCGGTCTTGAACTGATCGGAGAGAGTGAAGACCAGCTCGTCGGTCATATCGGTATAGATGTTATACTTTCTCGCAAGGGAGGTAAAGATCACGTTGATGAAAAGGACGCAGGCGACGAGAAGCGCGCTGAGGACGACGGCGACGGTCCCGTGCGTCAGTCTGCGGCCGCGGCGAACGGTGTTTTTCACGGTCAGTTCCCCCTTTCCTTACGCCCAGCGTCTGCGCTCGTAGACCCGCACGGTCAGGTACAGGAAAACGAAGCAGACGGAGAGGTAGTAGAGCAGCGCGTTGTAATCGAAGATGCCGTAGGTGAAGTTCTGGTAGCGGGAGTAAACGGAGAGCCAGTTGATCAGGTACCGGAAGACGTAGAGGTCGATATACTGGTTGGCAAAGCCCATGATGAGGAGAAAGAGCAGGGCGCCGATGGTGGCGACGGCGGCGGCAAGCTGATTTTCGGTCAGGGAGGACATGAAGACCCCGATCGCGATAAAGGCGCTGCCGACGAGGAAGAGCGCGATATAGTTGCCGACGATCTGCGCGGTGTAGGGCGCGGCGAAGAGGTAAAGCGGGATCAGATTGAAGGTGGAGAGAACGAGCATCCCGAGAAGGACCGTCTCCGCCGCGAAAAACTTGGCGGCGACCATCGAGGTAATGGAGATCGGCGCGGTGAGGAGCAGCTGCTCGGTGCGCAGCTTTTTCTCCTCCGCGAAAAGCCGCATCGTCAGCAGCGCCGCCACGATCACCAGCACAAAGAGCGAATAGGTAAAATAGGAGGAGACGTCGGTCGTCTGGGACTGCAGGGTCGTCAGCGAGAAGAAAAACCCGGAAACGGCAAGGAAGATCGCCACGGTCACGTAGCCGATCGGGGTGGTAAAGTAGGCGCGCAGCTCGCGCTTGTAAATGGCTTGCATCCCGGATCCTCCTTATCTTGCTTTCTTTTTCGCCGTTTCGGCTTTTTTGTCGATCAGCTTGATGAAGACGTCCTCCAGACTCATCCCGATCGGTTCGAGACCGAGGATCGGCCAGCCGCGCTCGGCGCAGGTGTAAAAGAGACTTTTGCGCATATCGGTATTCGGGGCGCTCTCGCAGAGGAAGGCGTAGGCGTCGCCCTCCCGCTCCGGGAGCGGCTCGACGTAGGTCATGCCGGGCTTTTGCCGGATCGTATCGAGGACTTCCCCCTGCGGACCCGCGATCTTCACCTTGAAGCGGCGGTTATCCTCCAGCGTGCGGGTGATCTCCTCCGTTTTTTCGTTGGCGACGATCTTGCCGCGGTTGATGATCACGATGCGGGAGCAGGTCGCCTGCACCTCGGAGAGAATGTGCGTGGAAACGATCACGGTATGCTCGCGCCCGAGATTGCGGATCAGGTTGCGGATCTCGATGACCTGCTTCGGGTCGACGCCGACGGTCGGCTCGTCGAAGATGATGACCTCCGGATTGCCGATCAGCGCCTGCGCGATGCCCACCCTCTGGCGGTAGCCCTTCGAGAGATTTTTGATCACCCGGGAGCGCACGTCGGAGATGCGGACGACGTCGCACACTTCTTTCAGGTGTTTTTTGCGGTCGTAGGCGCATTTTTTGAGATCGCAGACGAAGTTGAGGTACTCCTCCACCGTCATATCGAGGTAGAGGGGCGGCTGCTCGGGCAGATACCCGACCATCTTCTTCGCCTCCAGCGGATGCTCGAGAATGTCGACGCCGTTGATCTCGGCGGTGCCGGAATCGGAGGAGAGGAAGCCGGTGAGGATGTTCATCGTCGTGGACTTCCCCGCCCCGTTCGGGCCGAGAAAGCCGACGACCTCCCCCTTTTCGACGGTAAAGCTGACGTCGTCCAGCGCAAAGTTGGAGCCGTAGCGCTTGACCAGATGCTCGATCTTGACCATAAGAAAACCCCGCCCCGGAGGGCGTCCTTTCTGTTTTTGCGAGTTTATGGTATCACCGTTTTGTGAAAAACGGATGAAAAGCCGGAAAAAAGATCAGCTCCCGGAGCGGACGATCGCCCCGTCGAGGAACTCCCCCGTAAAGACGCGGCCGCTCGGCCAGGTGTAGGTGCCGCGGCCGGTGATGGCGTTTTCTTTGAAGTCCCCGGTGTAAGTCTCGCCGTTTTCCCAGACGTAGGCGCCGGTCCCGTGGCGCATATCGTTTTTGAAGGTCCCTTCGTACCGGTCGCCGTTTGCGTAGACGAAAACGCCCGTTCCCTCCTTGCGGTCCAGGACGTAGTCCCCCTCGTAGGAGGCGCCGTTTGCGAAGACGAGCTTGCCGCGGCCGTCCTTCTTCCCTTCCCGGAAGGAGCCCTCGTAGCGGTCGCCGTTTTTCCAGGTGTAGACGCCGGAGCCGGAGAAGCGGCCGTTTACAAAGCCGCCCTCGTATTTGTCGCCGTTTGCGTAGGTGAGAGTTCCCTGCCCCTCCATCACGTCGTCGACGAAGATGCCGGTGTAGATGTTTTCGGAGGAGAAGCTGAGCGAGCCGACGCCGTTTTTGCGGAAGTTTTCCAGCTTGCCGTAGTAAACGTCGCCGTTGGAGTAGGTGAGCTTGCCGGTGGAGCGGGAAAGGGCGCCCTTCAGGCCGTTTGAGTAGGTGAAGCGGCCGGAGACCGGCTCGCCCGAGCGGACAATGCCGAAAAACTTGACCCAGCTGCCGTCGTCAAAGGAGACCTTTTTGTAGCGCAGGCCGCAAAAGACCAGCACCAGCGCGACGGCGAGGCAGAGGGCGATCGCCGCGACCGCCGCGGCGAGGACGGGACGGCGCCGTTTCCGGCGGAGGCGGTAAAAGCCGCGCCCTTCCCCGCCGGCCGGCTCGGGATTTTCGTAAAAAATGCCGTTGTTCATACAGAACCTCCGAAAAGGGACGCAAGCGCGTTATCGGTCATGCGTAAAAAGGGCGAGAGGAGAAAATAGGTCAGTACCAGCGCGGCGGTCGAGAGAAGAATGCCGAACAGCAGCGCCGGCGCGCCGTTGCCCCGGCGGGCAAAGCGCCGCTCCGAGGGCTCGCGCTTTTCGACCGGGAGATAAAAGCGGGCGCGGCCGAGCCAGGAGAGGATCCCCCGGTCGGAGGCCGCCGGCTCCTCCTCCCCCTCCGGGGGCAGGACGGAGACGGTTTTGCGGAGCATGGAGCGGGGACGCAGCGCGCGCAGATACCGCGCGCCGGAAAAACCGCCCTCCTTTGCCGTGATCGCGGTCTCCGGGGAGAGCGCCTCCCGCCCGAGCAGCCCCCAGATCACCCGCCCGGTCGTCTGTTTGTAGAAAAACGAGGCGACCAGCGCGACGAGGACCCCGAGATAGACCGCCAGCATCAGATATACCAGCCCGGCCGGATCGGAGACGTCCAGATAAGAAAAGGACAGGTCCCGGTAGTAGTCAAGGATCATTTCCCAAAGACTCAACGCTTCCCTCCCGCCGCAAAGCGGCTTTTCTCTTCCCTGCCGCCTTTCGCGGTCAGCGTTTCGGTTCGATCTTGCGGACGCCGCCCATATACGGGGCGAGGGCGGCGGGGATATTCACCGAGCCGTCGGCGTTCAGGTTGTTTTCGAGGAACGCGATCAGCATCCGCGGCGGCGCCACGACGGTGTTGTTGAGCGTGTGGGCGAAATACTTGCCGTTTTCCCCCGCCACGCGGATCTTCAGGCGGCGCGCCTGCGCGTCGCCGAGGTTGGAGCAGCTGCCCACCTCAAAATACTTCTTCTGCCGCGGCGACCACGCCTCCACGTCGAGACTTTTCACCTTCAGGTCGGCCAGGTCTCCCGAGCAGCACTCCAGCGTGCGGACCGGGATGTCGAGCGTGCGGAAGAAGTCCACGGTGTTCTGCCAGAGACGGTCGAACCACACGGGGGACTCCTCCGGCCGGCAGACGACGATCATCTCCTGCTTTTCGAACTGGTGGATGCGGTAGACCCCGCGCTCCTCGATGCCGTGCGCGCCCTTTTCCTTGCGGAAGCAGGGGCTGTAGCTCGTCAGCGCGTAGGGGAGCTTCTTTTCGTCGAGGATCGTGTCGATGAACTTGCCGATCATCGAATGCTCGCTCGTGCCGATCAGGTAGAGATCCTCCCCCTCGATCTTATACATCATCGCGCTCATCTCGTCGAAGCTCATCACGCCGGTAACGATATCCGAGCGGATCATAAAGGGCGGCACGCAGTAGGTAAAGCCGCGGCCGATCATAAAGTCGCGCGCGTAGGAGAGGATGGAGCTGTGAAGGCGCGCCACGTCGCCCATCAGGTAGTAAAAGCCGTTGCCCGCCACGCTGTGCGCGGCGTCGAGATCGATCCCGTCGAAGCGTTCCATGATCTCGGTGTGGTAGGGGATCTCAAAATCCGGCACCTTCGGCTCGCCGAAGCGCTCGCGCTCCACGTTTTCGCTGTCGTCGCGGCCGACCGGGACGCTCGGGTCGATGATGTTCGGGATCACGAGCATCCGCTCGCGGATCGCGGCGGCAAGCTCGTCCTCGCGCTTTTCCAGCTCGGCGAGGTCCCGGGTGGCGTCCTGCACGCGCTGTTTCGCCGCTTCCGCCTCCTCGCGCTGCCCCTTCGCCATAAAGGCGCCGATCTCCTTCGACGCTTTGTTTTTCAGCGAGCGCAGCTCGTTCGCTCTCGTTTCGGCGGCGCGGCGCTCCGCGTCCAGCGCGATCACCTCGTCCACCATCGGCAGCTTGCGGTCCTGGAACTTCTTTTTGATATTTTCCTTGACCGCCTCGGGATTTTCCTTCAAAAACTTAATGTCAATCATGGTTTTCTCCTCGTTCTTCTTCCCTGCCCCGCTTCGGGACGGGTAGAAAAATGTAAATATTGGTAATTTTGGAAATATCAGTCAGACAAGACCGGTCAGAGCGAGATCTTTTTCCCGCCGTTGAGGGCGGCGAGCAGCTCCTCGAGGTCTTCGTTGTCCTCGTAGTAGATCTTGACCGCCTTTTCCCTGCCGCCGGCGATCTTCACACGGCGGCCGAGCGCCTCCCGGGCGCGGTCCTCTAACGCCCGCGCGTACACTTCCCTTTCGCGGGAGCCCGGCGCGGGGGCTTTTTTCGGCGTGTTTTCCCGTTTGACCGCCGCTTCCGTCTCGCGGACCGACCATCCCTCCGCGGCAACGCGGTCGGCGAGCGCGTCGATCGCTTTGGGGTCGGCAAGCCCGAGCAGGGCCTTCGCGTGTCCGACGGAGAGCGCGCCGTCCCGCAGCAAAGCGAGGGTTTTGTCCGGCAGATCGGTCAGGCGCATCATATTGGCGACCGCGCTGCGGCTCTTCCCTATCTTTGCGGCGATCTCCTCCTGCGTCATCTTCCAGGTTTCGGCAAGTTCGCGGTAGGCGAGCGCCTCCTCGACCGGGTTGAGATCCTCGCGCTGGACGTTTTCCACCAGCGCAAGCTGCGCCGTGGTCGCTTCGTCGGGCGAGATCACGATCACCGGGACCTCGGAGAGCCCCGCCAGTTTCGCCGCGCGGAAGCGGCGTTCCCCCGCCACGATCCGGAAATAGCCGTTTCCGGACTCTTTTACCAGCAGCGGCTGCAGCACGCCGTGCGCGGCGAGCGAATCGGCGAGCGCACGCAGTCCCTCTTCGTCAAAGGTCTTTCTCGGCTGGTCGGCGCGCGGTTCCAGCCGCGAGAGCCGTACGGTCATATAGGAAGACGCGGCTCCGGCGCTGTTGCTGTCGAAAATCGCGTCAAGGCCCCGTCCGAGGCCGATTTTTTTGGTCGGCATCCTGTTTTTCCGCCTTTCTTTTACAAAAATCGCCGGATCCGGACCTTCAGATCCGTTCTGTCAGCTCTTTGGCGGCGGCCATATACTCCTGGCTGCCTTTGCAGTTTTTATCGTGATACCAGACCGGAACGCCGAAGCCCGGCGCCTCCGAGAGCTTCACGTTGCGGGAGATCGTAGCGGAAAACAGCTTGTCCGCGTAGTATTTTTTCAGTTCCGACACGCATTGCATCGAGAGGACGAGCCGCCCGTTATACATGGTGAGAAGGATCCCCGTTACCTCTAAATCGGGATTGAAGTGCGTTTTGATCTTCGAGACGGTGTTCATCAGCATCCCGAGCCCCTCAAGCGCGTAAAACTCGCATTGCATCGGGATCACCACGCCGTTCGCCGCCGTCAGCCCGTTGAGCGTCAGCATCCCGAGAGAGGGCGGACAGTCGACAATCACGTAGTCAAAGCCGGAGAGGATCGGAGATAGCGCCTCTTTTAAGCGGTATTCGCGCCGGTCCATCTCAAACAGGTCGAACTCCGCGCCGGCGAGGTTGATATTCGACGGGATGACCCAGCAGTTTTCAAAAACGGTTGGCACGACCGCCGATTCCGCGGTCGCGTTGCCGATCAGGACCTCGTAGGTCGTGGTATGGACGCCCCTTTTGTTGATGCCGAAGCCGCTCGACGAGTTGCCCTGCGGGTCAAGGTCGCAGAGAAGGACCTTTTTGCCGAGGACGCCGAGGGACGCGGCGATATTGACGGCGCTGGTCGTCTTTCCCACGCCGCCTTTCTGGTTGGCGAATGCCAGGATCTTGGCCATAACGGACCCCTTTCGCTTTCTTTGTCCTTATTATACCCCCGGACAAGGGAAAAGTCAACGGGGAAAGGGAAATTGTTCCACGGGGAACAGAGCCGCGCGGAGCCGCGCTCCTGACGACGCGCGGCAACGAGATCCGCCTTCGGCGGATGAAATCGCTCTGCGAGCGATGATATCCGCCGCATCGCGGCGGGTGACAGTTACAAACAGGAAAAGGGGTGGGAACCGCCGCTTTTTGCGGAAGAAGTCGTCGGGGGTAGGGAAGAGGGCAGGGAAGTGTTCCACGTGGAACAGGACGACCGCCGGAAGGCGGGCGGCATCCAATCTCTCCCGCCGTCCCGCTCCGTTTTCTCTGTACGGAATGTTCGCGCCGTTTGCCTCCCTTGTGTAAA
>CAMKAU010000066.1 GCA_946410595.1 uncultured Clostridia bacterium | reverse complement strand
TTCCTTTTCTTCAGAAAAGGAAGTCTTTTGCCTACTTTTCTTCAGAAAAGTAGGTTTCTTTTTCCTTTTAATTCCCGCACTCGACGCTGATGCGGTTGAAGAGGCCGAGGACGTCCTCGGTGCGAAGGGCTTTCTTTTCCTCTCCGGCGCAGTCGAAGACGACGCGCCCTTTATCGAGCATGATGAGGCGGGAGCCGTACTCGACGGCGTAGCGGAGGTTATGGGTGACCATCATGGCGGTGAGGCGTTTTTCCCGCACGAGGCGGTCGGTGAGGAGCATGATCGTTTCGGCGGTGTGGGGGTCGAGGGCGGCGGTATGCTCGTCGAGGATGAGAAAGTCGATCGGGGTCATCGTTGCCATAAGGAGGGCGAGCGCCTGGCGCTGTCCGCCGGAGAGCGAGCCGACCTTGACGGAAAGCTTATCCTCGAGCCCGAGGCCGAGACCGGAGAGCAGTTCCCGGTAATGCCCGATGCGGCCGCGCCGCACGCCGAAGGCAAGCCCGAAGGGCCCTCCCTTTCCGTCGGCGAGGGAGAGATTTTCGAGGATGGTCATCTGCGGGCAGGTGCCGAGGGCAGGGTTCTGATAGACGCGGCCGATGCGGCGGGCGCGGACGTAGTCCTTCTGCCGGTCGACCGGCTCCCCGCCGATCAGGATCGAGCCGCCGTCCTGGCGGATGCTGCCGCAGATCAGGTTGAGGAGCGAGGTCTTGCCGCTGCCGTTGCTGCCGACGATGGAGAGGAACTCCCCGTCCGGCACGGTGAGGGAGAACCCGTCGAAAACGCAGATCTCGGTCACGTCGCCGGGATTGTAGATCTTGCGGATCTCGCGGACTTCAAGCACGGGCCTTCCCCCCTTTCCGCCGCTCAAGCGAGCCGACGGCGAGGATCGCGAGGAAGAGGATCGCCGTGATCAGTTTGAGCAGGCTCGGGTCGAGCCCGGCGAGGATCGCCGCCTGGATGCAGAGCTTGTAGAGGATACTGCCGACGAGGGCGGCGGTGGTCAGTTTGACGAAGGAGAGCTTTTTGAAGACGGTCAGACCGATGATGACCGAGGCGAGCCCGAGGACCATCTGCCCCGTGCCCATCGTGCTGGAAAAGGAGCGCTGCTCCTGGCAGACGACGGCGCCGCAGAGGGCGACGAGGGAGTTGGAGAGGACGAGCCCGAGGATCTTCATCTTCCCCTCGCTTTGGGCGAGGGAGGTGACGAGGACGGAATTGTCCCCCGTGGCGCGCAGAAGCATTCCGCTGCCGGTCCGGAAGTAGAGATCGAGCAAAAACTTGAAGAGGAGCGCGATCGCGCAGGAGAGGATCAGCTTTTTCAGCGAGAGGGGGACCGGCCCGAAGAGGCGGTCGAGGAAGGGGGCGGTAAACACCGTATCGGTCCCGCGGGGGATGGGGAGATTGGAGCCGGCGATCTTGAGATCGATCGAAAAGAGAGCGGTCATCGTGATAATGCCGGCGAGGAGGTCCCGCACCTTCAGGCAGACGTGGATCAGCCCGGTCGCCAGTCCGGCGAGCGCCCCCGCCAGCATGGCGACCGGCAGGGTGAGGAGGGGATGAACGCCGTTTGTGATCAGTACGGCGGTCACGGCGGCGCCGAGCGGGAAGCTGCCGTCCACCGTGAGATCCGGAAAGTCGAGGATCTTATAGGAAATCAGGAGCCCGTAGCAGAGGAGCGCGTAGATCAGTCCCTGCGTCAGGGCCGAAACCAGAACGTCAAGCATAGCCGTGTCCCGCCGTGCTCAGGCGTCGGCCTTTACGGCGGAGGCGGCGACGTCGGCGGGAACGGAGACGTTCAGCTCCCCGCAGGCCGCTTCGTTGAGATAGATCTCGTACTCGGTGACCGACTCAAAGGGCAGGTCGGCGGCCTTTGCCTCGCCGCGCAGGATCTTGGCGGCGAGCTTGCCCGTCTGGATCCCGAGCTTGTAGTAGTCGATGCCGGCGGAGGCGACGCAGCCCTTTTTGACCTGCTCCACCTCGCTGCCGTAGACGGGGATGCCGGCGGCGTTGGTCTTTTCGAGGATGGAATCGAGCACGTCGACGACGCCGTTATCGGTCAGATTGGAGAAGCAGTCCACCTTTTTGGCGATCAGACTGTCGGTGGCAAGCGGGACCTCGGACTGCGCGGCAACGCCGACGGCCTCGACCGTGAAGCCGTAGGCGGGGGCTTTTTCCTTATATTCCGCGATCGCGGAAACGGAGTTCGGCTCGCTGAGGGTGTAGAGGATGCCGATCGTCTTCGCGTCCGGCTGGAGCTTGCGGATCAGTTCGAGCTGCGCGGAAACGGGGAGCCGGTCGGAGGTGCCGGTCACGTTGCCCTCGGTGAGAGAGGCGGCGGCGGGATCGGTGACGGCGATGAAGACGACGGGGATATCCTTCTCCTCGGCGGCGTTGAAGCACGCCATCGCGGAGGGCGTGGCGATGCCGACCATCAGCGCGGCGTTCTTGGAGGCGAAGGTCGAGGCGATCTGAGCGTTGAGGTTATCGTCGGCGCCGGCGTTCTGCGCGTCGACGGTGAAGTCCTTGCCCTCGGTAAGACCCGCTTCCGCGAGCCCGGCGAGAAAGCCGGTGCGGCAGTTATCCAGCGAGGGGTGCTGGGCGTACTGATTGATCCCGATGACGGGGATGGTTTTCCCGCAGGAGAAAAGAGAGAGAGAGGAAAGAACGAGGATCGCGGCGGCAAGGAGGGAGAGGATTTGCTTCGTTTGTTTTTTCATGGCTTGAGCCCTTTCGTTTTCTTCATTATATATTTATGATATATTTATGGGAACGCGCGGCGGAAACGGTCGGTCAGGGCCGCCATCGTCTTTCGTTTCGTTCCATTGCGTTCTCCTTTTTTTAGGACGAAAAAAGCGCATCCGTCCCGTCTGCCGGGACAGAAGCGCTGCTTCTGCGGTGCCACCCTGCTTGGCGCTTGCGCGCCCTCTCACGCATACCTTCGATATGCCCGGCGGGATCACGGCCGCCAGCCGTCGTCTGCTACTCGCTTGCGCTTTCGGACGCCCTCACGGGTCCATTCACAACGCCGTACACCTGCCGCATTCCACCCGCCGCGGCTCTCTGGAGGCTCTCTGCGCTGCTACTCTTCCCGATCATCGGTTTCTGTTCGCTTTTTTACAGGATACCATCCTCCGGGCGCTTTGTCAAGAGGTTTTTTGCATTTTTTGTCCGCCGGACTTGCAAAAAGCGGCGGGAAAAGCCCCGCCTCTTCCCCTCCCCCGCGCCCGTTCTGTCCAAAACCGCGCCTTTCTGTTTCCCAAAATCAAAAAAATCTTGATTTTGGGAAATAAATGTGTTATGCTTTGAATGAGATCCGCGCGAAAAGCGCGGCCGACAGCGGCGCAACCGGGGCTTCGCGTCCCGCTTTGCGATCAATCCGGAAAAAGGACGGTGCCCGATATGAAACTGATCCGGCGCGACGACTATCTGGACAAACTGATCCGCGTCATGGGAACGCCGGAGATCAAAGTGATCACGGGCGTCCGCAGAAGCGGAAAGTCCAAACTGCTTGAAGCTTTCAAAGAATATGTATCCGGACATATCGCCGATGCCAACGTCATCCACGTCAATTTCAACCTGCTTGAGTTTGAATCGCTGACAGACTATCAGGCGTTATACGCGTATATCGAGGAACGCTGCCGGAAAACGGCGAAAAACTTTGTTTTCATCGACGAGATCCAGATGTGCCGCCGTTTTGAAAGGACGGTCAACGCGCTCCACGCGTCGGAAAAATATGATATTTATATCACCGGCTCCAACGCGTTTTTGCTCAGCTCGGACCTTGCGACCCTTTTTACCGGCAGAACATTCGAGATCAAGGTCTTCCCCTTCTCTTTCCGGGAGTACTGCGCTTATTTTTCCCCGGCGGACCGATACGCCGCTCTGGACCGGTATCTGGTAGAAGGCGGAATGGCGGGCTCTTACGTCTATCCGGACCGGAACCTGAAGCTGGATTATATCCAGGAGGTCTTCGATACGCTGATCGTCCGTGACATCCGGACAAAATACAGGATCCGCAATCCCGCTCTGATGGACCGCCTCGTCCTGTTCATGATGGACAATATTTCCAATCAGACGTCGTCCCGAAGCGTGGCGGACGCCTTTGGCGGAGGAAAAGAGCGCGTCAACCACAAAACGGTGGGCGTGTATATGCAGTATCTGTGCAACGCGTTTGCGTTTTACAGGATCCGAAGATATGATATCCGAGGAAAAAAATATCTTTCGTCAAACGAAAAATACTATCTGAGCGATCACGCGTTCCGCTACGCGAAGATCGGGACCAAAAATATGGACTACGGACGGACTCTCGAAAACATCGTCGCGATCGAACTGTTGAGACGGGGCTATGAAATCTACGCGGGGATCCTCTATCAGAAAGAGATCGATTTTGTCGCCGTCAAGCGGGACGAAAAAATCTATCTTCAGGTCTCCGACAGCATCGCGGACGAAAAAACGTTTGAACGCGAGGTAGCGCCGCTGCTGGCCGTGAAGGACGCGTACCCGAAGCTCCTGATCGCCAGAACGCGGCACGACGCCTATCAATACGAGGGGATCCGGATCGTGGATATCGCGGATTGGCTTCTGGAAGGATAAGACTGTTTCCCAAAACCGAAAAAATCTTGATTTTGGGAAACAGAAAAGGAAAAGACCGCCCCCGCGGCGCACGCAAAAAGGAAGGCGCGCCGCCGGGGCGGTTTTATCCGTCCGGCGGACGCCGATGAGAAAACGGAACGCGGACGCGCGGCGGCGCGGCGGGGCGCTTGCCTGATATTGACAAATCCCCTCCTCCGGTATATAATGGATTGATAAAGAAGTCCCCGAAAAGGAGTTCGGATATGAAGACAGAAGAAAACGGGATCCGGGCGTTTTTGACGGAAGTCAAAGAAGCGGCCGGACGGGCGAAGACCGTTGCCGGCCGGGAGGCGCCGCGGATCTGCGCGGCGGGCAAACGCGCGGCGGACCGCGCCGCCCGCGCCGTGAAAGCGGCCGCCGAGGGCGACGGACAAAAATGGGAAGAAAGCGCCGCCGCGGCGCGCGAAGCGGCGCGCCGGGCGGCGAAGACCGCCGAAGATAAGGCGAAAGCCGCCTGCGGCAAAACGAAAACCGCGCTGGAGCAGATCCGCGGCGATATCCGGGCGTTCCGCGAGCGGGACCCCGCGGCGTCCTCCGATCTGGAGGTGGCGCTGCTCTACTCCGGCTTCCACGCGCTGCTCGCGCACCGCGCCGCGCACGCGCTGCATCAGCGGGGCTTTACCTTCTCCGCGCGGGCGCTGAGCCAGGCGGCCAAGTTTTTCACCGGGATCGAGATCCACCCCGCCGCGAAGATCGGCCGGGGACTGGTGATCGACCACGGCAGCGGCGTTGTGATCGGGGAGACCGCCGAGATCGGCGACGACTGCACGATCTACCAGGGCGTAACGCTCGGCGGTACCGGCAAGGACACCGGCAAGCGCCATCCCACCGTCGGCAACAACGTGATGATCGGCGCGGGCGCGAAGGTGCTCGGCCCCTTCACCGTCGGCGATAACTCCAAGATCGCCGCCGGCGCCGTCGTCCTCAAGGAAGTCCCGCCGGACAGCACCTGCGTCGGCATCCCCGCGAAGGTCGTCTCGGTCGCCAATCGCCGCGTTGAGGAAAGCGACCTCGACCAGATCCACGTCCCGGACCCGGTCGCCGCCGAGTTTGCGCGGCTGGAGGAACGGCTGGCCCGCCTGGAAGCGGCGGCCGAAGAAAAAACCGGCGCCCCCGCGGGGGAAGACCGGAAAAACAAGGAAGAATGATATGCTGCTCTACAATTCTCTGACCAGACAAAAGGAAACGTTCGTCCCGAACGCGCCGGGCAAGGTCGCCATGTATACCTGCGGCCCGACCGTTTACCACTTTGCGCACATCGGCAACCTCCGCTCCTATATCATGGAGGACGTCCTGGAAAAAAGCTTACGGTACTTCGGCTACGAGGTGAACCGGGTGATGAATATCACCGACGTCGGGCATCTGACAAGCGACGCCGACACCGGCGAGGACAAGATGCTCAAGGGCGCGAAGCGCGAGCACAAAACGGTGATGGAGATCGCGCGCTATTACACCGACGCCTTTTTTGCCGACTGCGAGAAGCTGAAGATCCGCCGCCCCGACACCGTCGTCCCCGCGACCTCCTGCGTCCCCGACTTTATCCGGATGGTCTCCGGGCTGATTGAGAAGGGCTACGCCTACCTCTCGGAGGGGAACGTCTACTTTGACACCTCGAAGCTGGAGCGCTACTACGTCTTCCACGACTTCAAAGAGGAGGACCTGGCCGAGGGGGTGCGCGAGGGGGTGGAAAAGGACCTCGCCAAGCGCAACAAGACCGACTTTGTCCTCTGGTTTACGAAATCCAAGTTTGAGGACCAGGAGCTGAAGTGGGACTCCCCCTGGGGCGTCGGCTATCCCGGCTGGCATATCGAGTGCTCCGCCATCGCCTCGAAGTACCTCGGCGAGCGGCTGGACATCCACTGCGGCGGGATCGACAACGCCTTCCCCCATCACACGAACGAGATCGCGCAGAGCGAAGCGTACCTCGGGCACAAGTGGTGCAACTGGTGGTTCCACGTCCTGCACCTCAACGACCAGTCCGGCAAGATGAGCAAGTCGAAGGGGGCGTTTCTGACCGTTTCCCTTCTGGAGGAAAAGGGCTACTCGCCGCTTGCCTACCGGCTTTTCTGCCTCGGCTCGCACTACCGCCGCACGCTGACCTTCTCCTTTGAAAACCTCGATAACGCTCAGGCGACCTACGACCGGCTCGTTTCCCGCGTTGCGGCGCTGCCGGAGGACGGCCCGCTCGACAGGGAGAAGATGGACGCCTGCCGCGCCGCCTTCCGGGAGGCGCTCTCAAACGACCTTAACACCTCCCTTGCGCTGACCGCGCTTTACGACGTCCTCAAGTCCGACCTCTCCGGCGCGGCGAAGCGCGCGCTCGTCGCGGAGTTTGACGAAGTCCTCTCCCTCGGACTGCTCGACGCCGCCCGCGCCGCAAAGGAAAAGGAAAGCGCCGGACCGGCCGCCGACGCGGCGGACCCGTTCGTCGCGCATATCCTGGAGCGGATCGAAGCGCGCAAGGCCGCCAAAGCGCAGAAAAACTACGCCGAAGCGGACGCGATCCGCGCCGCGCTCGCCGCCGAGGGCGTGACGCTGACCGATACCCCGCAGGGAACGAAGTTCACGGTAGGGGAAGCAAAATGAAAGAAACGAACGGCCGCGGCCGGCTGATCGTCTTCGAGGGGATCGACGGCTGCGGGAAAACGACCCAGCTCGCCCTGCTTAAGGCGCGGCTGGAGGCGGACGGCCGGCGCGCCTTTGTCACGAGCGAGCCGACCTGCAAGGCGGACCACGTCCCCACGCCGGCGGGGCGCCTGATCGGAGAGGCGCTGCGGGGAAAGACCGTTTACTCGGACAGCGCGCTCGCCGCGCTCTTCCTCGCCGACCGGATCGCGCACAACACCGATCCCGCGCTCGGGATCCGGCGGTTCCTCGACGAGGGGACCGACGTGATCTGCGCGCGCTACTACTATTCCACCGCCGTCTATCAGGGCGGGCCGGAAAACCTCGACTGGATCCTCTCCGCGCACCTCTCCTGCCCGGATATCGTCCGGCCGGATCTCTGCGTTTTCCTCGATCTCTCCCCCGAGGAGTCCCTCGCCCGTATCGGCAAGCGCAGCGGGGAGCGGGAGATCTACGAGCGGGGCGCGGAGATGCTCGCCGCCGCGCGCAAAAAATATCTTGACGTGTTCGAGCGGATCCGCGCGCTTGACCCCGCGCAAAACATCCGCGTTCTCTCCGCCGCGCAGCCCGCCGAGGCGCTCGCCGGGCAGATCTACGGCGAGGTCGCGCGTCTTATCTGACGGTTTTTATCACATTCTTCTCGGGAAAGGAGTTATGATGCTTCAGGTTTCTCACGTTACCAAACGGTACGGCAAGGTCTTTGCCTGCGAGGACGTTACCTTTACCCTCGACCGGGGGACGGCGACCGTGC
Source organism: uncultured Clostridia bacterium (assembly GCA_946410595.1). Classification (GTDB taxonomy): domain Bacteria; phylum Bacillota; class Clostridia; order Oscillospirales; family CAG-272; genus RUG12395. The sequence continues at coordinate 2,395 of CAMKAU010000066.1, read as the reverse complement.
TGCTCGGGCCGAACGGCGCCGGCAAAAGCACGCTTCTCAAATCGGTGATCGGCGTGCTGCGCTATCAGGGCGAGATCACGATCGAAGGGCTCCCGAACAAGTCGGTGGAGGCCAAACGCCTGTTCGGCTACGTACCGGAGATCCCCTCCCTCTACCCCAATCTCACCGTCTCCGAGCACGTGGAGTTCCTCGCCCGCGCCTATCAGCTCAAAGACTACCGCGCCTACGCCGACGAGCTTTTTGAGCGGTTTGAGCTGGCGGACAAGAAAAAGAAATTCGGGGACGAGCTCTCGAAGGGGATGCAGCAAAAGCTGAATCTGATCCTCGGTCTTGTGACCCGTCCGCAGCTGCTGATCATGGACGAGCCGATGATCGGACTGGATCCCCACGCGATCAAGGAGCTGAAAAGCGTGATCGCCGAGCTGCGCGCCGCCGGCTGCACCCTGCTTGTGAGTACCCATATCATCGACAGCGTGACCGATCTCTGGGACCGGGCGCTGATCATGCAGACCGGCCGGGTCCGCGCCAACGTGACGAAGGCCGAGCTCGACGCGGAGGGCCGCGCCCTCGAGGAGCTCTTTTTTGCGATCACCGAACACCGCTCCGAGAACGGCGAGGTCGTCTTTGACGCGCCGGCGGCCGGAGGCGGCGAAAAATGACGCGGCTTTTCTTTTACTACGCCTCCCGTTCCTTCAAAAACCAGTTAAAAAAGATCTTCAAAACGTGGGTGATGGTCTTTCTCGCCGTTTGTCTCGCCTTCGGCATTCTGCTCGGGGTGGGGCTCTCCCTCCTCGGCGAATCGCTCGGAGAACCGGAGGATCCGGGCGCGGTCGGGACGGACGATCCGGGAACGGCCGAAAGCGAGACCGATCCCGGGACCGATACGGGGGAAAACGCGTTTCTTTCCCGGGAAGAACAGCTCGTTCTCCTCGAGCTGGCCGTCGGCGGGATCGTTTTGATCGTTTTTACCGTCAACGCGCTGACCGGGGACAAAAGCGGCAGCCAGATCTTTCTGCCCGCCGACACGACCCTCCTCTTCCCCGCGCCCGCCAGGCCCCAGTCGGTTTTGATGTTCCGGCTGCTGCTGCAGCTCGGCGCCGCGGTGTTCGCGAGCGGCTACATGGCCTTCCAGATCCCCAACCTCGTCCGGGGGATGGATCTGCCCCCGTTTGCGGGGATCGCGCTTTTTTGCGCGTGGCTTTTCCTTCTCTTTTACTCCAAACTTCTCGGCGTGCTGATCTACACCCTCGCTTCCACCTATTCGCGCGTCAAAAAATACGTCCGCTGGACGGTGTACGCGGTGATCGCGCTCGTCTTTCTTCCCTTCTTTTTCTGGTGGAAGAACTCCGGCGTTCCGCTTGAGATGAGCGGCCTTCTGGAGGCGGGCGGACGCTTCTTCTGCAATCTGCCGATGCGCCTGATCCCCGTGGCCGGCTGGATCAAGGGCTTTGCCTGTTCCGCCGCCGTCGGCGACGGGACCGGCGCCCTCCTCTACTTTGCGGCGCTCGTTCTCTTCATCCCCGTCGTCTGCTTCTTCATCTGGCGGATCAAGGCGGACTTTTACGAGGACGCGCAGGCCAAAAGCGAGGAAACGGCCGCCGCGCTCGCTTCCGCGGCGGAGGGCGGCATCGTCAAACGCAAAAAGCCGGACCGCGGCGAGAGGATCCTGCGGGACCGTCTGCCCGCGGGCGAGGGGGCGCGCGCCTACTTCGCAAAAGCCCTCTACAACCGCCGCCGCTTTGCGACCCTCGGGTTTTTCACCAAGTCCGCGATCACCTATCTCCTCGTCGCCGCGCTTGCCGTTTTCCTTGCTAAAACGGTCATCCTCTCCGATAGCTTCGTCCCCTTCGGCCTGATCGTTTCCTTCCTCTGTTTTTACACCTCGCTCGGCAATCCCTTTGCCGAGGACAGCCGCAAGGACTGGTTTTTCCTCGTCCCGGCCGCCCCGTTTTCCAAGATCGCGTGGTCGCTTTGCGCCGGGTTTGTGAAAAACCTCTTTGACCTGCTGCCCGCCTACCTCGTCGCCGCGGCGGCGCTCGGCTTCCCCGCCGAGGCGCTCGTCTGGCTTACCCTCTCCCTCGGCGTCAATTTTTACGCCTCCTCGGTCGGCGTCTTCCTCGATTTTGCGGTCCCGCAGGGCGTCGCAAAGACTGTCAAATCGATCATCACGATCTCCTTCCTTTACTTCGGGCTCGTCCCGATCGCGATCCCGGCGGTCCTCGGCTTCGTGTTTGACGCGATCCTCCCCGCCGCGCTCGCCTCCGCCGCCTTCTCCCTTGCCCTCGGCGCCTTCTTCGCCGCTTTGACCGCGCAGTTCTTGAAGGCCGGAAAAAAATAACAGAATAAATATCCCCCCGTAAAACGGGGGGTATTTCCTTTTCGGGCATAGCCCTAA
>CAMKAU010000065.1 GCA_946410595.1 uncultured Clostridia bacterium | reverse complement strand
TTTAACAGAAGACGGCTCAGCAGAGGGCAGAAATTATTTATCGAAAGTATTCAAAGCATCTGCTTTTTCCGAAAATGAATTCAAGATTTATTCGTATAGTGGCGTCTCAAATATTGATTCTGCAAAGATGTTTGCACAGTTCTTGCTGGATTTGAACCCGAGCATAAAAGTGATTATATATCGTGATCGCGACGGTTTATACGACGAAGAGCTAACAGCAGAGAAAGAAAGAATCGAATTTGATACACGCGTTCGTTGCTTTATCGCAGACAAAAATGATGTGGAAATGTATTTTTGTAGTAAAAGTCACATAAAACAGGTTTGTACAGAAGTCGGTATAGAGATTTCTGATGAAGAAATAGATGCGCTAATTTCTGGTGCAATACAAGAGTGTGAAGATGAGTCAAAAATCAAGTTTTATGCGCATCGAACAGAAATTGCAAGAAAAAAAGGCGGAAACAACACAGGTGAAGCAATGGTACGAGCTGAGCGGGAGTTCTCCAATAATAAAGAAAAATATACATATGGAAAAAAGCTCTCAGGATTAATTCGCATTAGACTGCAACAAAGAGTTGGGAAGAATATTGATATCTTCAAGCCAACCGAAGCAATCAGGGATGAAACTTTGGTTGCAATCCATGAAGTAGCATAGATAAGGTGATATTATGGCAAGAAGACAAACAGTTCCGACGCTTTCCTTTGACGACCAGCTGATCCTGTTCCGCTATTTTTTGCGGGAATTGGGGATCGAATCCCTGGCGGAGATCAGCAAAAAGCTGAACACCACAGAGTACGAAGGCGTCAACGAAAGCGGAAATACGTATTTCTTTGAATACATCGCTCGCATCAGCCGGTTGAACGGCGCAAGGGTGAGCGAGGATCAACTGCGCCTTTATGACGAAAACATCTGCCGTCATACCCGCCAGATCAGCGAAAAACGCGGGACGATCCGCTGGAAATACTTTCAGTATCTCTCCCTGCTTTTTACGGAGATGTACCTGGATCGGTATTTCAGCGACAAGGATTCATTCTGTAAGAGCCTGAACGAGTATCTATCCGAAAAAACGTCGGAAACGCTCGGCCTTCTGAGCTTTGAACCGTACACACCGGATAAGATGAACAAGCTGGCCTTCATGTGCGCCACCGGAAGCGGCAAAACGCTGATTATGCATGTGAACATTCTGCAGTTCAGGTATTATTTCAATCGCGCTAAGAAGAGGGTCAACAATAGGCTCTCTATAAACAAGACCATCGTGCTGGCGCCCAACGAGGGCATGAGCCTGCAGCATCTGGACGAACTCGCCCTTTCTTCTATTTCCGCCGCTATGTTTGAAAAAGACAGAGGCTTTATCACGCAGCGGGAAGACGTCATTGTGATCGATATGAACAAGCTGAAGGAGGAAGGAAAGGTCAAAACCGTTTCCGTCGACAACTTTGAACAAAACAATTTAGTCTTAATAGACGAAGGACATAGAGGTCTATCGGGAGACGTTTGGTTTGAGATTCGCAAAAAACTGTTTAGGGAAGGTTTCGCCTTTGAGTATTCCGCTACGTTTAAGCAAGCGCTGAAGGCCAATGCGACCGGTAACACGGCGAAGGCAAAGGAAGAACGCGACCTGATGGAAGAATACGGAAAGTCCATCATTGTGGATTACTCCTACAAATACTTCTACGAGGACGGTTACGGCAAAGACTACCGGATCTATAACCTGAAGGGCAGTATTGACGAGGAACAGCGTCATCTGTATCTGACAGGATGCCTGCTGTCCTTCTATCAGCAGATGAAGCTGTATAATACGGCTGAATCCGGGTTGGCTGAATTCAATATTGAAAAACCGCTGCTGGTTTTTGTGGGCAATCGCGTGACGGCGCCAGTCAAGAGTAGTAATCTAACTCAGGCTGAAAAGGATCTTCTTACCGACGTAGAGGAAGTACTGGACTTCATTGACAAATTCGTGCGCAACAGAGCGACGTCCATTTCCCGGATCAAGTCCGTCATCAGCGACGACACGGGACTGATCGACGGAAGAGGCAATGAGCTGTTCTACGGGGATTTCTATGCCCTGCAGCATATCTTCGGTAATACGCCTGATCCGGCGGTTCTTTTTGAGGATATTCTCCGGACGGTCTTCAATTCCGATACCGGCGCCGAGGAACCGAGACTGCATCTGGAAAACATCAAACAGGTTGCAGGCGAGATCGGCCTGAAGATCGGAGAATACGGCGAGTATTTCGGTGTGATCAGCATCGGCGATACGGCAGGGCTTATCAAGAACTGTGAGCAAAAAGGAATTGTCGCAAAGTCGGAGGAGTTTATCTCTGAATCTCTGTTCCGTGCGATCAACCAAAAGGATTCCCGCATCAAAGTACTGATCGGATCCCGTAAGTTTACAGAGGGATGGAACAGCTGGCGTGTTTCCACCATGGGCCTTATCAACTTTGCTAAAGGAGAGGGATCGCAGGCGATCCAGCTCTTCGGACGCGGCGTGCGCCTGAAGGGCTATCAGGGCTGTCTGAAACGCTCCCGCAAACTGGATGACCGCAGCGTTGTCGCTCCGAGAGATATCGAAGTGCTGGAGACGTTGACCATTTTCGGCGTCAAAGCGCAGTATATGGAGGATTTCAAGAAGTATCTTGAACTGGAAGGCGCTCCGACGAACGATAATATTCTGGAATTCCGCCTTCCTGTGATCAGCAGATATGAAGAAGCGAAGGATAAGCGTCTTCACGTGATCAAGGTGAAAGACGGAGCCAATTTCAAAAAACAGGCGAAAAGATTGATCCTTGATGCACCCGATGAGGGTTTCTTGCGCTATTTGCTGAGAAGCAAAACAGTCATCGATTGCCGCAGCAAGATCCAAACGATCGATTCCACCTTCAGCATGAAAATCGAATCTGAGCCGGAAGAACATACGCTGCCGGATGACAAACTGGCTTTTCTGGATTATGAACGGATCTTTGAAGAGCTTGAGCAGTATAAAAACGAAAAGTTCTATTTCAATATCAGTATCGTCAAAGAGAATCTGATCAAGATCCTTCGTACGGACGGCTGGTACTCTCTCCTGATCCCGAAGATTCACCTGGAGATCGACTCAATTCCCAAGTTGGATGCGGCGACGGACTACGCGATCATGGCGCTGAAGTCGTATATGGACAAGTTCTGCACATACGAAAAAGAGCGCTGGGAAGCTCCCAGGCTGGAGTATGCCGTGCTGGATGCGTCGAATAAAAATTTCGTCGATGAATATGCCATTACATACGCTCAGCAGAGTGAGCTGGATCACACCGGAGACGAGCTGGAAACGTTCATTTCGGATATCAGCGCCATACTAGAACGGAACGGCGGACTTGATGAGTACGAAAAAGACGCATTCCACGGTCGAATGGTGCTCTTTGATTTCCGCTCCCACTTGTATGCGCCGCTGATCTGCCTCCAAAAGAGCAATCTCAAAATTCAGGTCTCTCCTGTCAGCCTCAACGAAGATGAAAAGAAATTCGTTGACTTGCTGAAAGATTACGTGGACAAGCATTGTGATCGCTTAAAGGACAAGTCCCTGTATCTGCTTCGCAACAAGAGCAAAGTGGGAATGGGATTCTTTGAGGCGGGAAACTTCTATCCGGATTACATTCTTTGGATCGATGATGAGAAGACGCAGTACATCTCCTTTATTGATCCGAAGGGCTTGATGCATATTCGTCCCGATGATCCGAAGATCCGGTTCTATAAGACGATCAAGGAGCTGGAAGAGCGGCTTGCTCCTACAGCGCAGGAGAAAACCATTGTGCTGAATTCGTTTATCATGAGCGGCACACCGTCTTCCGAACTTCGCCAGTGGTGGAGCACGCCGGATGTTGAGGCAAACAAGGCGTACCGCGAAGCGCGAAACGTCTACACTCTGGACGATCCGGAGTGCGTCGAGGCAATGATAGAGAAGATAATGAAAACCAAATAAAAAACGGTAAACGCGGGGCGAAAAGCCCCGCGTTTACTCTTTTATTAGTCATATATAAATCAGATCGTTCAGCACAATTTCTTCTACCCGGTCGCGGATGTTGTTCATCGCGCCGACCCAGGCGAGCTGATCGCGGCGTTTGAGGGATTCGGTGACGCCTTCGGCTGCAGCGACTTGGGCGATGAGGCGCTGCTCCATTTCCGTCGCTTCGCGGTCGATCTTTTCGAGGTGGGCGTTCAGCTTGCCGGACGTCTGCAACCCGGTGAGGATCGCCCGTTTGTACGCTCGGAGATACTGGTGCCGGAGCAGTCCGTATTTGCCGATCCTCGGCGCTTCCGGCGCTTTGAGATCGGGCAGAAGGTAATCGCCCTCCCTGTGATATGTACCGCCCATACGTTCAAATACTGTGCTTTCCATTGTTTTGACCCCTTTCGTTTTTATCTCAAAATCCGCTTTTCGAGGGTCTCTACCGCGAGGGAGAATTTCTCCGTCGGTGTCAACGTTATCAATGACGGGTCCCCCTCCCGGATACGCATGGTGCGGCGGATCTCCTTGGGGATCACGACCCGTCCGAGATCGTCGATGCGCCGTACGATTCCCGTTGCTCTCATATATCAAACAGCTCCTTTTATCGTTTTTCTTTATTATGCACATTTTTGGAATTGTTATACCTTTTAAGAAATATATAGAAGTCCGCGTACGGCTTGATGAAATCAACGACGGGTCGTTTGTAGTGGAAGACCATGAGACAGAGCGCCTGAAAAGCTTGTGAAAGTGAAATCATATCCGGGTGGGATTATCCTGCCCGGATATGGCTGGGAAATCAAATTTATAGAGGTGAACTTATGTGGAACGACAATGATAAAATAATGGGGATTTTCGATAAAGCAAATGAGGGCGGTATGCAGTTTCCGTGCCAATGCCCCGTTTGTCAAAAACAATCTGCACACGTATACATTCATCGTCACAACGACAAGCATTCTGGAATATGGACGTGGTGCAATGAATGCGGCGCCTCGGCGCATCTAAGCGGACAAACACCTTCTTGGTGGGTAAATCCGGATTTTGTGGATGCCGACAAATTATGTTCCGATCCGTCTTACTTAGATGAAACATCCGATCAAATTGACAAATGGGTAAACTCGCTCGTTCCTGCAAAAAGCACTGAAGCAACATCTCCATTTGTTATGAAAAATCGATTCGATGTTATTCTGAAAGAAGATCTTCAAGGCATACCTGCCGGAACAACCGGTACTATTGTTGTTGAAGATGACTTTAGAACAATGACAATTGATTTTATCGGTACCGATGGTAAAGCGATAAGGATACACGAAACGCCTGAAAGATTACTTCAAGTTGTAGAAGTTGTTACACCTACAGATAATGGTTCACGCCCCAAATCCTAAAACAAAACGGAGCCGTAGGCACGCAAAAATGCTTACGGCTTCATTTTGTTCTGTTATAGCTAATAAGTAAAGCGGAGCCGATGTTGGCCCCGCTTTTTGGGCGTTATGCGTAGATCAGATCGTTCAGCACAGTTTCCTCCGCGCGGTCGCGGATGAAGTCATCGCGTCGATCCAAGCCATCTGATTGCTGCGTTTGAGGGATTCGGTGACGCCTTCCGCCTTCGCCATCCGGCTCGTCAGGCGTTCGACCATCTCCGTCGCTTCGCGGTCGATCTGCTCGAGATGAGCGTCAACTCGCCCGAAATCTGCATACCGGTGGGAGAATATGAAAAAAACAGGCAAAACGCGTTTTGCCTGTTTTTTTCCAGAGCGTTTACAAGACCTCGAGCGTACTCAAAATGTTCCCGCCGCGGGTGAGGATCTCCGCCCGGAGGGCGGCAAGCCCGTCCCGCGCCAGAGGGGGCGTGATCACGGCCGTTTCCCCGTCCGCGGTACAGCTCCGCTCCGCGGGGATCCCCGCGTCCACGGTTGCGCCGGAGAAGGCAAGATAATACCGATGCGGGAACAGCGACGGCGGGAGCATCTCCCCTTTTGCCGCGTCGGTCCAGGAAAAGCGGTTTCCTTTCCCCGCTTCCGCCACGTTGACGATATCGCCCGCCACCGCGCTGGCGGTGGGCTCCGCGCCCGCGCCGCGCCCGTAGAACATCACGTCGCCGACGTAGTTACCCTTGACAAGCACCCCGTTGAACACGCCGGAGACGGGGTAAAGCGGATGCTCGCGGGGAACGAAGCAGGGACGGACGGCGGCGGAGAACTTCCCCTCCCCCGCCCGGCGGGCGGTCGCGATCAGCTTGATCGCGTAGCCGAGACGCTCCGCAAACACGCCGTCCTGCTCGCGCAGGTGTGTGATCCCCTCGGTGGGAATGGCGGAGGCGTCCGGCATTCTGCCGAAGGCGACGGCGTAAAGGATAGCGATCTTGCGGCAGGCGTCGATCCCCTCGATATCCGCGGTCGGATCCGCTTCCGCGTAGCCGTTTTCCTGCGCCTGACGGAGGGCTTTTTCAAAGGAAACGCCCTTTTCCTTCATTTCCGTCAGGATATAGTTGGTCGTGCCGTTCAGGATCCCGTCGATCCGCTCGATCGCGTTGGTACCGCCGAGATCTTCCTTGAGCGGCCGGATCACGGGGATCCCGCCGCCGACGCTTGCTTCAAAGCAATAAAAACAGCCGTGTTTTTCCGCCTCCGCGAGCAGCTCGGTGCCGTGCGCCGCCACCAGCTCCTTGTTGGAGGTAACCACGCTTTTCCCCGCGCGCAGGAGCGCAAGGGAGAACTCCAGCGCGGGATGGATCCCGCCGATCGCCTCCGCCGCGATCGTGATCGACGGATCCTTTTCGATCTCCGCAAAGTCGTGCGTGATCAGCGAAGCGTAGGGGCTCTCCGGGAAATCCCGGAGGTCAAGGATCTTTTTGACCCGGATCTCCTCGCCGCAGCGGCGGCGGATGGACCCGGCGTTATCGTGGAGCAGTTTGACCGTGCCGGAGCCGACGACCCCGAACCCGAGAACCGCGACATCAATCATAAAACGTCACCTTCTTTTCATTTTGTCCATTCTACCACAGAAAAAAAACAAAATCAAGGGATCGCCTTGCCGCGGCAAATCTTTTTGCCGCAAAAAAGCCGAAGGGCGGTCCGGGGACGCGGTCTATTCTCCCGGCGCAGGACGGGTCTGCCCGTCTATCCGGGCGTTTGAGATGCGTAAATCGTGAAAATATACAAAAAAACGCTCTGCTTTTTTCTCCCGGAATTGCGAAAAAGAGAAATTTTTCCTTGAAATATCTCTGAGCATCCTTTATAATAGAAACAGTGTTCGTTTTGGCGGACAGATTTTTGATAAGGAGTTTCTCGTTATGGACAAGTATACCACCAAGGATATCCGTAATATCTGCCTCCTCGGTCACGGAAGCAGCGGCAAAACTTCCGTTGCCGAAGCGATGTTATACCGTTCCAAAGGAAGCGACCGCCTCGGCAAAACCTCCGACGGCAACACCGTCAGCGATTACGACGCGGAGGAAATCAAGCGCGGCTATTCTCTGTCCGCGTCCATGATCCCCGTTTCCTGGCGCGACTGCAAAATCAATCTGATCGACACCCCCGGCTTCCTCGACTTTGTCGGCGAGGTCAAGCAGAGCGTGCGCGTAGCCGACAGCGCCATCATCGTCGTGGACGGGAAGGCCGGCGTGGAAGTCGGCACCGAGCTCGCCTGGGACTACGCGACGGAAGCGAAGATCCCGAAGGCGTTCTTTATCAACAAATTCGACGATCCGGAATGCCGCTTCAAAAAGGCGTTCTCCTCCCTGCGCGACCAGTTCGGCGTTTCCGTCTGCCCGATCGTGATCCCGATGATCGAGGGCGACAAGGTCGTCGGCTTCCTCAACCTTGTCGATATGAAGGACTACGTCTACGACAAGGACGGCAATATCATCGAATCCGGTATTCCCGAGCAGTTTATGCCCGTGGCGAACGAATACCGCGATATGCTCTACGAATCCATCGCCGAAACGAGCGAGGAGCTGATGGAAAAGTTCTTCGCCGGCGAAGAGATCACCCGCGACGAGGCGGTTGAAGCGATCCACGAAGGCATCATCCACGGCGATCTGACCCCCGTGTTCTGCGGATCCGCGACCAAGCTGTGGGGCATCATCACCCTGATGGACACCATCGCCGACTCCTTCCCGCGTCCGACCGCCCGCGGAAATGAGCTCGCGGAGGACGGCAGCGAGCTGCCGATCGAAAAAGACGGGGACGTTTCCCTCTTCGTGTGGAAAACGGTCGCCGACCCGTTCGTCGGAAAAATGTCCTTCTTCAAGGTGATGAACGGCGAAGTGAAGCGCGATATGGTCCTGCGCAACACCACGACCGGCGCAAGCGAGAAGATGGCGCACATCTATACGCTCCGCGGCAAAAAGCAGACCGAGGTCGACAGTCTCTGCTGCGGCGATATCGGAATGATCGCCAAGCTCGCCGCCACCAATACCAACGATACGCTGACCGCTTCCGCGGCGGATCTCCATTACGCGAAGATCACCTATCCCACCCCCTACTACGCGATGAGCATCATCCCCACCGCGAAGGGCGACGAGGACAAGATCAGCCAGGGGATCTCCAAGCTGCTTGAGGAAGATCTGACCCTGAAATACGAAAACAACGCGGAAACGAAGGAAATGCTGGTCTACGGTCTGGGCGACATTCACCTCGACGTGATCGTCTCCAAGCTGAAAAACCGCTTCGGCACCTCCGTTACGCTCTCCGCGCCGAAGATCCCCTACCGTGAGATGATCACGAAAGAGGTCGACGTGGAAGGCAAACACAAAAAGCAGTCCGGCGGTCACGGCCAGTACGGACACGTCAAGATCAAATTTGCGCCCGGCGAGGAGGAGGGTCTTACCTTTACCGAGACCATCTTCGGCGGCAGCGTTCCGAAGAACTTCCACCCCGCCGTTGAAAAGGGACTGCAGGAAGCGATGCAGAAGGGCGTGGCGGGTTATCCGCTGGTCCATCTGGCCGCCAACCTCTACGACGGCTCCTATCACGAGGTCGACTCCTCCGAAATGTCCTTCAAACTGGCGGCAAGTCTCGCGTACAAAGAGTGCCTGAAAGTGGCGAACCCCGTGCTCCTTGAGCCGGTCGGCGAGATGCACGTTTCCATCCCCGAGAACTACGTCGGCGACGTGATGGGCGATCTGACCAAGCGCCGCGGCCGCGTGATGGGCATGAACCCCGCCTCCAAAAAGGGCTACACCGTGATCGACGCCGAGATCCCGAAGTCTGAGATCGTCGACTACCCGATCGCGCTGCGCGCGATGACGCAGGGACGCGGCAGCTTCGACTTTGCGGTCGTCCGCTACGAGCAGGTCCCCGCCAACCTGGCGCAGAAGATCAAAGACGCCAACAAAACCGAAGAATAAAAGCGGCAAAGCCGCGGACCGACCGGTCCGCGGCTTTCTTTTTTTTCCGGGCGAAGTATCTCCGGGCGGCGGCGCGAATATCGTGAAAGGGGGGGCAATCGCCCTCCCGCGCAAGAACGATCCGACCGATAAGGAGAAGAGATGAAGCTTGGCATTTACGGTTACGGCAATCTCGGGCGCGGCGCGGAAGCCGCGATCCGGCAAAACGGGGACGCGGAGCTTGTAGGCGTTTTCACGCGGCGGCCCCCGGAGACGGTAAAAAGCGAGACGGGAACGCCCGTTTTCCGCGCGGAGGACGTTTTTTCCTATGAAAAAGAGATCGACGTTCTCCTCCTCTGCGGCGGAAGCGCGACCGATCTGCCGGTCCTCTCCCCCCTGCTTGCGGAACGCTTCAATCTGGTCGACAGTTTTGACACGCACGCAAAGATCCCGGAGCATTTCGCCAAGGTCGACTCCGCCGCGCGGCGGGGAGGGAAAACCGCGCTGATCAGCGGCGGATGGGATCCCGGACTTTTCTCCCTGGCGCGGCTTTACGCGGAAGCCGTTCTCCCGCGGGGCGCCGGCTATACCTTTTGGGGCAGGGGGGTCAGCCAGGGGCACTCGGACGCGATCCGCCGGATCCCCGGCGTGCTCGACGCGCGGCAGTACACCGTCCCCGTCCCGGAGGCGGTCCGCGCCGCGGAAAACGGAGAGTCCCCTTCCCTTTCCCCGCGGCAGACGCACAGGCGCGAGTGTTTCGTGGCGGTAAAAGAAGGCGCCGACCGGGAGGCGATCCGCGAGGCGATCGTGACGATGCCGCACTACTTTGCCGGTTACGATACGAGCGTGACCTTTGTTTCCGAAAAGGAACTGAAAGAAAACCACGCCGGCCTGCCGCACGGCGGCCGCGTGATCCGCACAGGCGCCACCGGCGCGCGGGAGGAGCACCGCGCCGCCGTGATGTTTTCCCTCGCGCTCGATTCCAATCCCGAGTTCACCGCGCTCGTCCTCGTCTCTCTCGCTCGCGCCGTCGGCCGGATCCGCCGGCGCGGCGAAGTCGGCTGCAAAACGGTCTTTGATATCGCGCCCGCCGACCTCTCCCCGCTCTCCGCGGAGGAATTGAGAGAGCGGTATCTCTGACCCGGTTTTTCTCCCGGATGCGAGAGATAAC
>CAMKAU010000064.1 GCA_946410595.1 uncultured Clostridia bacterium | reverse complement strand
CCGGGAAGGTCCGGAGGACCTTTTGGGGATTCGGGCCCTCATGGAGGGAGGCAAACGGCGCGAACATTCCGTACAGAGGAAACAAACCTTTGCGGCGTGAGATAAACCCCCGCCCTACACCATATAGAGGCGTTTACTCCATGTAGGGCAGGGACCGCCGCGGGGCTTTAGCCGCGCGGCATAAAACGGAAGCCGCGGGGCGCCTGACCCGCGGCATCATATTGCTCCTGCCGCTTCTCGATTGCTTCTATCTTTGGCTCCCTCCGGGAGGGAGCTCCCGCGCAGCGGGTGAAGGAGTAGGCGGGCGGTAAGGATAAGAGCAAAGAAGAAACAAGGAGCGAAAAAACTCCTTCCACCGCAAGCGGTCCCCCTCCCTTTACACAAGGGAGGCAAACGGCGCGATCATCCTGCACAGAGAAAACGGAGCGGGACGGCGGGAGATAAACCCCCGCCCTACAAGCGAAAGATTGTTTCGGGCGTTGTAGGGCAGGGGCTTGCTCCTGCCGCTTTTTCTTTTTGTAACTGTCATCCGCCGGAGGCGAAACGAAAGATTTTCTTTTCTTTTTTTTGTTTTTCTTCTTGCAATAAATAATATACTTATGTTATAATATTATATAATTATGGGGAAGTATGCTTTTTGAGCGGAAAGCACCGGAAAGAGGGGTCTATCTATGCAGAAAACTGAAAAGGACGCGATCTGGCAGCTCGTATTTGCCGCCCTGAAGGAGGAGATCGACGAATGGCAGGTCAACCTGTGGTTCGGGACGATCACGGCGGAGGAAATCGACGATTCCAAAGCGGTCCTGCGGCTGGACAATCTCCTGATGCGTAATATGGTCCGGGAACGGTACTTCCCTCTGCTGGAAAAATGCTTTGCCAATATCTTCGGCCATCCCGTGCCGGTCACGCTGATCGGGGAGGACACCCGGAGAAAGGACGTCCCCCTGCCGAACGACCCGCCGGCGCAGCAAACAAAAAAAGGCGCTGCGGCGCCCCGTTCCCTGCCCGGACGGCAGGAATACACCTTTGAAAACTTTGTCGTCGGCTCCTCGAACAAGTTAGCGTACGCCGCCTGCCTCGCCGTAACGGAAACGGTGATCGCCGGGCCGGAAAACGACGACTTTGATATGTATAACCCCCTGTTCGTTTACGGGGACAGCGGGCTCGGCAAAACGCACCTGATGTATTCGATCAAAAACAAGATCGAAAAGGAGCATCCCGAGGTCAAGCTGATCTACATCAAGGGCGAGGAGTTCTTAAACGAGATGATCGCCTCGATCGCCTCGAACCGCTCGGAGGAGTTCCGGGAGAAGTTCCGGCAGGCGGATATCCTGATCATCGACGATATCCAGTTTATCGCCAACCGCACCGGGCTGCAGGAGGAGGTGTTCCACACTTTCAACTACCTCTACGAAAACAACAAGCAGATCGTCTTTACGAGCGACAAACCGCCGAAGGATATCAACCCGCTGGAGAGCCGGCTGCGCAGCCGCTTTGAGCAGGGGATGATGGCGGACATCCAGCCGCCGGACATCGAGCTGCGGATGGCGATCATCAAGCAGAAGTCGAAGCAGCTGGATATCGAGGTGCCGTACGAGGTCGTGACCTACATGGCGGACCGGCTGAAAACGAACATCCGCCAGGTGGAGGGGGCGCTGCGGAAGACGGCGGCGGTTTCCTTCCTTACCGGGCAGCCGATCACGGTGGAGACGGCGCGCAAGGCGATCGCGGACTTTCTCACTGAGAGCGAGCCGCAGAACGTCTTGATCGACCGGATCTTCAACACCGTTTCCCTGAAGTTCCACGTCCCGGTGGAGGAGCTGAAGGGCAAGGCGCAGACGGTGGAGATCGTCAACCCCCGCAACGAGGCGATCTACCTGCTGCGCACGCTGACCGATCTTTCCACCGTGGAGATCGGCAAGCTCTTCAACCGTTCGCACACCACGATCCTCCATTCGGTCTCCAAAGTAGAGGGCATGATCAAAAATTACGCCGCCTACGAGGAGGAGATCAACGAGCTGATCGCGGATATCAAGGGCTGACCGGGGAAAAAAAGAAGCGTAAAAAGCGTACAAAGCGGCAAAAGCCCGCGGCGAGAGGCGGAAAAACCGTACAAAAAAGCGGGAAAAACCGCAAAAAGGTTTACACACCCCCCTGTCGATTGTTGAAGTTTTCCCTGTGCAAACCCGTTTTTGTACGTTTGGAAACGGAGAAAAAAACGGGAAAAGCGGCTTTTTTTCCTCCTCCCTCTTCAAAACCCGAAGTTTTCGACAGCCGGCGGAAGACGGAAAACGCCTTGCGGGACAAGGGCTGCGGGCGGTTTTGAACAGATTGAACGCCCCTACTGCTACTACTACATTTATTCAGTTAAAAGAAATAAAAAAAGAAAAGTCGGCACGGCCGCAAAAAGGAGAAACGCGATGAAAGTTATTTTTGACAAAGTCAAACTGCTGAACGTTCTCACGCCCGCGATGGGGTGCGTCTCCTCCAAGAGCACCTTTACGGCGCTGGAAGGGGTACTGATCGAAGCGTCGGCAGACGGGCGCTGCGAGATCGGCGCCTACGATCTCGAAAAGGGGATCCGTTCGGTCCTCCGCGTGAAGGTCGAGGAGCCCGGGTCGTACGTGCTCAACGCGCAGGATTTTTACCAGTACGTGCGCGTGATGCCGGAAAACGAGATCGAGCTGGAGGTCAGCGACAAGATGGTCGCCCGTCTGCGCTGCGGCCGGGTCTGCTACACGATGCGGGCGCTCTCCGGCAAGGAGTTCCCCGCGCCGCCGGATCTGGAGGGCGAATGGGGCTTCGTGCTGGAGCAGAGCGTCTTCAAGTCGATCACCGCGCATACCTTCCACTCCATCGCGCTCGGCGACTCCACGCATCCCGAGCTGTGCGGCGGGTATCTGGAGATTGATAACGACCGGCTCTCGATGGTCGCCTGCGACTCCTTTACCCTCTCGAAGTGCGAATATCACGCGAAAATGAAGGAGGAGCTGCCGGGCAATCTCTCGATGATCATCCCGGGAAAGAGTCTTGCGGAGCTGATGAAGATGCTCTCCGACGAGGAAGACGAGCTGATGACGGTGAAACCGGCGAAAAAGCATATCGTCTTTGTGATCGGCGATCTGATTTTCTTTACCCGCCTGATCGATATGAAGTATATCGACTACGGCCGCGTGATCCAGGACGATCTGCCGATCAGGGTGAAGATCGGGCGCTCCTCTTTTATGGAATGTCTGGAACGCGCCGCCCTCGTCTCCGAAAAGCGGAGCGCGAACGCGGCGAAAAGCTGCCTGCGGCTGAAGTTTGAGGAAAATACCCTGAAAATCTCCTCCACCTCCCTCTCCGGCCAGATCTCCGACGAGCTGGTCTGCGAAAAAGAGGGCGCCGATCTGGAGATCGGCTTCTCCTGCCGGTATCTTCTCGATATCCTGCGGGCGGTGGACGGCGAGGACGTGATCCTCTCCCTGCGCGGTCCTCGCAACGCGATGATCGTGCGACCGGCCGAGGAGGAAGACGGCAAAGAGCAGCTTTATATGGTCCTGCCCGTCAAGCTGACAGACTGAAAAAACAAAAGAGGAGTTTTGCGTGTTCGTCAGAAAAGTCACGCTGAAAAACTACCGCAATATCGGGGAGGCGGAAGTCTCCTTTTCCCCCGGGGTCAATCTGATCCTCGGGAACAACGCGCAGGGCAAGACCAATCTCGTGGAGGCGATCTACCTTTTTGCGCGCGGCAGGAGCTTCCGCTCGACGCCGGATAAGGATCTCTGCCGGACGGGCGAGTCCTTCTTTTCGGTGAAAAACGAATATACCGACCGCGACCGGGAGCAGGAGCTTTTCGTCGAGTATTCCGAAAAAAAGATGAAACGCTTTGTCAACGGCGTGAAGATCGAGCGGAATATCGAGATGCTCTCGCGTTTCCGGGCGGTGCTGTTCTGCCCCGACCATCTCGAGATCGTCAAGGGAGCGCCGGCGGAGCGGAGGGAGTTTCTCAATATCGCGATCTCGCAGCTCTCCCGCGACTATATCTACCTGCTCGGCAACTACGGGATCGCGCTGGATAACCGCAACGCGGTCTTAAAGGGTCTTTCCGTTCCCGGGATGACGGGCGGGGAGAGGAACCGGCGGGCGGAGCTGCTTTCCGTCTGGGACCGGCAGCTCGCCGGCTACGCCGCGAAGATCGCGGCGATGCGCGCCCTCTACGTGAAGCGGATCTCCCCCTTCGCCGAGTTTGCGATGAGCGAGATGAGCGGCGGCAGGGAAACGCTGCGCGTGACCTACGACTGCGATATCGAGGAGCCGGAGGACGCGGAAGAGGGGGAAAAACGCTACGAAGCCCTCTTTGCCGCAAGCCGGGAGCGGGATATCCTTGCGGGGACGACGCAGCACGGCGTCCACCGGGACGATCTGGTTTTTCGCCTCAACGGCGACTATCTGCGGCTGACCGGGTCGCAGGGGCAGCAGCGGACGGCGGTCCTTTCCCTCAAGCTGGCGGAAGGGGAGCTCTCGAGAGAAACGACGGGCGAATATCCGGTGTTTCTTCTCGACGACGTCTTCAGCGAGCTCGACGCGGGCCGGCGGGACTACCTGCGGCGCCGGTCGGAGGGCAAGCAGTTTCTCATCACCTCCTGCGAGGAACGGGGAGGGGACGCGGGCGAGCGGGTGATCTTTGCCGACGCCGGGGTCTTCTGCCCGGCGGAAAAATAAAAAAACGGAAAAAAAACGGACGGCGTACGTTCGTTACGGAAAAAACGATGTATCTTTATGCCGGAAAGAACAGGATCCTGCGGCGGGGACGGATCATCGGGATCTTCGATCTCGATACCGCGAGCCGCGGCGAGGATACGAGAAGATATCTCAGGCAGGCGGAGAGGGACGGCAAGACCGAGCGCGCGAGCGAGGATCTGCCGAAGTCCTTTGTCCTCTACCGGGGAGAAAAGGGGGAGAGCCGCGTGCTGTTCACGCCGCTGTCCGCCGCCGCGCTGAAGGGGCGGCCCTCCGCCGCCGGCGCGCCAAACAAGAAGTGAAATCACGAAAGGGAGCATACAGTCTATGGAGATCGAAAAAAGCGGGTTCGACGCCCCGGTGACCGAAAAGTACGAGGACAGTCAGATCCAGGTCCTGGAGGGGCTGGAGGCGGTCCGCAAGCGGCCCGGTATGTATATCGGGACCACGTCCCTCAAGGGGCTTCACCATCTCGTACACGAGATCGTCGACAACTCGATCGACGAGGCGCTGGCCGGCGCCTGCGACGAGATCGTCGTAACCCTCTGGCCGGACAACAGCGTCTCGGTGGAGGATAACGGGCGCGGCATCCCCGGCGGCATGAACGAAAAGCTGCAAAAACCGACGCTGGAGGTCGTTTACACCGTCCTGCACGCCGGCGGCAAGTTCGGCGGCGGGGGGTATAAGATCGCGGGCGGCCTGCACGGCGTGGGCGCCTCGGTCGTCAACGCCCTCTCCGAGTGGGTCGAGGTCGAGAGCCGCCACGACGGCAAGCGCTACACCGAGCGCTTTGAGCGCGGCAAGGTGGCGCGTGAGTTCCGCTGCGAGGGGGAAACCGACCTGCACGGCGTGTTCTGCCGGTTTTTGCCGGACAAAGAGATCTTTGAAGAGACGGTCTTCGACCACGATATGCTTCTCACGCGGCTGCGGGAGCAGTCCTTTCTCAACGGCGGGATCCGCATCCGCCTGATCGACCGGCGCGGCGAGGAGGTCCGCGAGGACGACCTCTGCTACGAGGGCGGGATCCGCAGCTTTGTGGAATACTTAAACGAAGGCGGCAAGCGCGGCAACGCCGTACACCCCCAGGTGATCTATATGAAGGGGGAGAAAAACGGCAGCACCGCGGAGGTCGCGATGCAGTATAACGACAGCTACAACGAGATCATCCTCTCCTTTGCGAACAATATGCACACGGTGGAGGGCGGCACGCACGAGGTCGGCTTCAAAACCGCTCTGACAAAGGTCCTCAACGCCTACGCGGCGAAGATCGGCGTTCTCAAAGGCGACGAAAAGCTCACCGGCGAGGACGTCCGCGAGGGGCTGATCGCCGTGATCAGCGTGAAGCTGGAGGACGCGCAGTTCGAGTCCCAGACGAAAGCCAAACTCGGCAACACCGAGATCCGCACGCTGGTGGACGGGATCGTCAGCCAGAAGTTAGGGGAGTTTTTAGAGGAAAACCCCTCGGTCGGCAAGATGATCCTTGAAAAGTCGATGACCGCCGCCCGGGCGCGGGAGGCGGCGCGCAAGGCGCGGGAGCTGACCCGCCGCAAAAACGCGCTGGAGGGCTCCACCCTCCCCGGCAAGCTCGCCGACTGCCAGGAAAAATCGGTCGAGCTGACCGAGGTGTATCTGGTGGAGGGAGATTCCGCGGGCGGCTCCGCCAAAGACGGCCGGGACAGCCGCTTCCAGGCGATCCTGCCGATGCGCGGCAAGGTACTCAACGTGGAAAAGAGCCGGCTTGACAAGGTCTATTCCAACCCCTCCCTCACCCCGATCATCCAGGCGCTCGGCTGCGGGATCGGCGAGGACTTCGATCTCTCCAAGCTCCGCTACGGCAAAATTATCATTATGGCCGACGCCGACGTGGACGGCTCGCATATCCGGATCCTGCTGCTTACCTTCTTCTTCCGGCACATGCGGCAGCTGCTGGAGAACGGCAATATCTACCTCGCGCAGCCGCCCCTTTACAAGGTCTCCCGCGGCAAGACGGTGCGCTACGCCTTCTCCGACGAGGAGCGGGACCGCTATATCGCCGAGCTCGGCGAAAAGGCGGATACCGAACGCTACAAAGGTCTCGGCGAGATGGACCCGGAGCAGCTCTGGGAAACGACGATGGACCCCGAAACGCGCACCCTCCTGCGGGTCACGATCGAGGACGCCGTGCAGGCGGACGAGGTCTTCTCCGTTCTGATGGGCGACCAGGTGGAGCCGCGGCGCAAGTTCATCGAGGAGAACGCGAGATACGTATCAAACCTCGATATCTGACACACGGGTTTTAGACAACCTGTCGAAAACCTTGTAGAAACTTACAGCCGCAAGGGATTGCGGGAACTTTCGACAAATCCCGCCTGTCGAAAACAGACGAACGCTTGTTAGAACTTTCTCTAACGTTCAGTAAAGGATAGGAAACATGGAACACAATAATCTGGACTATTCCCACCAAAAGATCCTGCCGGTCGAGATGGAGCATGAGGTCAAAAACTCGTTTATCGACTACTCGATGAGCGTCATCACCAGCCGCGCCCTCCCCGACGTGCGGGACGGGATGAAGCCGGTGCAGCGCCGCATCCTCTACGCCATGTACGAGGATCACCTTACCTCCGACAAGCCCTTTTACAAATCGGCGACCACGGTCGGCAACGTCCTCGGCCGCTATCATCCGCACGGCGACGTGGCGGTCTATCAGACGATGGTCCGGATGGCGCAGTCCTTTTCCCTGCGCTATCCGCTGATCGAAGGGCACGGCAACTTCGGCAACGTCGACGGCGACGGCGCCGCCGCCTACCGGTATACCGAGGCGCGGATGTCGAAGATCGCCAACCACATGCTCTCGGATATCGAAAAGGACGTCGTCGATTTCGTCCCCAACTTCGATAACAAGCGCCGGGAGCCGGAGGTGCTGCCCTCCCGCTTCCCCAATCTGCTCGTCAACGGTTCGATCGGCATCGCCGTCGGCATGGCGACCTACATCCCCACCCATAACCTCGGCGAGGTGATCGACGGGGCGGTGTGCCTGCTTGACGACCCGGACGCCGACACCGCGACCCTGATGCAGTATATCAAGGGCCCGGACTTCCCCACCCGCGGCGTGATCTACGGCACAAACGGCATCTACGCCGCCTACGCGACGGGAAAAGGGCATATCAGCGTCCGCGCCCGCGCCGAGGTGGAGGAGGACAAGCGCCGCATCATCGTTACCGAGATCCCCTACCAGGTCAACAAGTCGATGCTCGTCGCGAGCATCGCGGAGCTGCACAAGCAGGGGAAGGTCGACGGGATCACGGGGCTGCGGGACGAGAGCGGCCGCGCCGGGATGCGGATCGTGATCGAGTACCGCCGGGACGTCAACGGCCAGGTGCTCTTAAATCAGCTCTACAAATACACCCAGCTGCAGGACACGTGTGCTGTGAATATGCTTGCGCTGGTAAACGGCGAGCCGAAGATCCTTACCCTGAAAGAGATCCTGCAAAACTACGTTTCCTTCCAGGAGGGGATCGTCGTCCGGCGCACGAAGTACGATCTCGAGCGCGCGCTGCGTGAGATGCATATCCTCGAGGGATATATGATCGCGATCGCGAATATCGACCGCGTGATCGAGATCATCAAAAAGTCCGCCTCCATCCCCGACGCGAAGGAAGGGCTGATGGCGGAGTTCGGCCTCTCCGACGCGCAGGCGCAGGCGATCGTGGATATGACCCTCGGCAAGCTCTCCGGGCTCGAGCGGCAGAAGATCGAGGACCGGCTGAAAAAACTGGAGGAAACGGTCGCCGATCTGCGTGATATCCTCGCCGACGAAGGGCGCGTCCGCGCGATCGTCCGGGAGGAGCTGCTGGCGATCAAGGACAAATACGGCGACGAGCGGCGCACCGAGATCATCGAAGCGGAGGACGATATCCTCGACGAGGACCTCATCCCCCGCCATACCTGCGTGATCACCCTCTCCGAGTGCGGCTATATCAAGCGCCTGCCCGCGGACACCTACTCCGCGCAGCGCCGCGGCGGCAAGGGGATCATCGGCGCCGGCACGAAGGAGGAGGACTTCATCCGCGACGTCATCTCCGCCGACAGCCATTCGATTTTGATGTTCTTTACCAACCTCGGGCGCGTCTACACCAAAAAGGCGTACCGCATCCCCGAGTCCTCCCGCACGGCGAAGGGGACGAGTATCGCAAACGTCCTCGAGCTCTCGGACGGCGAAAAGCTCTCCTCCGTCCTCTCCGTTTCCGACCTCGAGGAGGGGTATCTCCTCTTTGTGACCAAACGCGGCGTCGTCAAACGGACGCCGATGGCGGAGTTTACCTATCAGCGGAAATCCGGCAAGCGCGCCCTTACCCTCGACGAGGGGGACGAGCTCTTCTACGCCGGCCGGATGGCGGACGAGGACGAGATCGTCCTCGCGACGAAAAACGGCTACGCCGTCCGCTTCTCCGGAGAGAACATCCGCCCGATGGGCCGCGCCGCCCGCGGCGTGATCGGCATCCGCCTCAAGGACGCGGGGGACGAGGTCTGCGGCGCCGCGCTCGTCGATCCCGACAAAAAACTGCTCGTCATCACCGAAAAGGGCTGCGGCAAGCGCGTGCCCTTTGACGATTTCCGGATGATGAAGAACCGCGGCGGACAGGGCGTGACCTGCCAGAACGTCAACGAAAAGGCGGGACGGGTCGTCAATATCGCCGCCGTCGCCGACGGGGACGATCTGATGATCATCACCGACAGCGGCATCGTGATCCGGATGGATACGGCGGAGATCCCCGTTTATTCCCGCACCGCCGCCGGCGTGATCGTGATGCGTACCTCCGGGGACGCCTCGGTCGTCAACTTCGCCCTGCTCCCCAAGAGCGAAAAGGACGAAGAAGCCGCCGGAGAAGCCGGGGGAACGGAACCCGCCGGAGAGGGGGAGACCGGCGCCCCGCAAAACGATGAAGCGTAAGGCGCTTTCCGGGAGGGGAGGGCGCGCAGCCGTCCTCCCGCTCCTGCTCGCGTTCTTTCTGCTCCTCCCCTCCTGCGGCAAAGCGCCGACGGCGGAGGAGCTGGCCCCGCGCGTGCGGGAGCTGTGCGAGCAGTCCTTCGTTCTGAACGAGATCTACTACGGCGCGGGCCTGCCCGCGGTAGTGTCCGCCACCGGCACCGACTATTTCTATATCGACATCGACAAAACCGATTTTTACACCGCCGACCTTATCCGCGAGGCGACCGAGGCGGTCTATACCGCCGACTACGCCGCGCGCCTCGAGGAAACGGCATTCACCGGCGTCACAAACGACGTCGGCGCCCTGCTCGCCCGCTTTTCCGAGGACGGCGACGGGAATTTGATGCAGCACAAGGACACGGAAAGTATTTTGCCCGGGAAGCGCGCCTTCCTCTACGAAACGATGAAGCTGGAAAAAGCGTCGGCAAACGAGGTGAGAATCCGCCTCTCCGCCACCCTCGACGGCGCGCCGGACGACGACGCCGTCCTGACCTTCAAAAAGGAAAACGGCGTCTGGCTGCTCGATACGCCGACCTATTGACGGGTCAGCGGAGAAAAACGGGCAAAAACCTTTTTCAAAATCTCTTTTGGCAGCGCCTCCCGGCGGCGTTCCCCCTCAAAAGAGGGAGAGGGAAACCCCGCGCAGACAGGGGCTTGCTCCTGCCGTTTGGCTCCCGCCAAACCGTTGCGGCGGGAGAGATCGGACGCCGCTTTTCGATTGCTTCTATCTTTGGCTCCCTTGTGTAAAGGGAGCTGTCAGCGGAGCTGACTGAAGGATTGTAAAAAAAGAAAAAAACACCGCTCCGTTCCGACCGGCGGCGTCCGTCAGACAATCCTTCCACCGCAAGCGGTCCCCCTCCCTTTACACAAGGGAGGCAAACGG
>CAMKAU010000063.1 GCA_946410595.1 uncultured Clostridia bacterium | reverse complement strand
CGGCGCTTTCTTTTTTATCCGAGAACGACCTTGAACCAGGTGGAAATATCGCTGATCGTGAAGCCGTCCGGAACGTCACGGGAGCTCTTTTCCCCGTCGCGGTTATCCATGATGATCCCGACGGAGAGATCCTCCCCGAGCCCGGGCAGAAGATCGAGCGGGATCTTCAGCTCCGCGAGATAGCCCGCTCCGTCGTCCTCCTCGCCCTCCGGGAGCTTCTCAAAGGCGCCGAAAAGAACGCGCGAGAGATCGCGCTTTTCCGTTGCGCTTCCCTCCCGCGAGAGGAGGGTCGCAACGCCGTCCGCGCCGAAGCGGACCATCAGATAGCTGTCCTTATCGTGCTTGGCGGAGAGGTAGAGGGTGGTCACGTCCGCCTCCGAGGGAACGCGGTCGAGCCGCTCGCAGAGAACGGAGAGATACCCGTCCTCGTGCGCGAAGCGCAGCGCTTCCTGCGCCTGCGAGGCGGAGCCGACGAAAAGCGCCTCGCCCTGCCCTTCCCACTCGCCGTTGTCCCCGTCCGCCGTTACGGAAAGGCGGGGGGCGGTCACGCGGTGGTTGAGGCGCAGGGTGCCGAAGACGAGCTTCGTTTCGGCGTGTTCCTCGGCGGTGTAGGTCTGGTTGACGGTGAGAACGTCGTGGGAGGAGAGGACCTCCATCGCCGCCCAGCGGTTGGAGGAGAGCATCTCATAGGGGAAGATCTCGGGGCCGAGGTTTTTGCCGTTTTCGTCCCCCATCCGGAAGGCGAGCTTTTCGCTGCGGCCGTAGAGAAGGAGCGTTTCCCCCGATTCAAACTGCCTGAGATACGGCGCGATGCCGGCGGTGAAGCGGTCGATCTTGTCGGGCGGGCCTTCTTCTTCAAACTCTTTGAGACCTTTTGCCCAGTTATCGGGCGAATACGCCATCGTCAGCACGCACTTGCCCGCCCGGTTGAGGCGGACCTCCATCGCCATCGCGATCCCGCCGTTGTGCAGCTCGATCGCGGCGGGCATCTGCTCCGAAAAGAGCTGCACGCCGCCGACGTTTTCCGTTTTGGACTGGGAAACGATCTGCGCCGAATAGGTCCGCGCCAGACTGCCGTTCCAGGTCTCTCCGTTATCAAAGGAGCGGAGCATCGCCACGCCGGTCGAGGAGAGGACCCCCTCCGGCGTTTCGCGCCCGTAGGTGTTGGTGAAGTAGAGCTGGATCTCGCCGGAATCCAGCTGCAAAAGATACGGCTCCCAGTTGCAGCCGACGAAAACCCGGCGGGCGGAGGTAAAGGTCTCGCCGTTGTCGCGCGAAACGCGCACGACGAGCCCCGCGTTCTGCGGGTGGCGCAGATAGTCCTTCGGCGCGCGGTAGGAGGCGACGGTGAGCAGGTCGCCGTTTTGGAGGACCAGCGCGTCGCAGGTGGCGTAGAGAATATCGTGCGTGGAGCGGAAAAAGAGCTGCGGGGCGCCGAAGGTCCTGCCATCATCCGATAGGGCGTAATAAATATCCGGGCCCACCCGTCCGTTCTGGAAAAAAAGGATATACTTTCCGTTCGGCAGGCGTTTTACGCGCGGATAGTAGAGGGACCGGATCCCGCCGAGATCCCCGGCGTCGAGCTCGAAATAGGTACGGTAGTCCGCCTCCATCGTGGAAAAGGAGGTCTCCCCCGCGTGGGAATCGCGCTCGCTTTTCGTATTGAGTTCGGTAATCGAATGGATCCGCGTCTCCCGCGGCGCGGGCGGCTCCGTTTCCGCCGGTCCCGTCCCCGGCGCAGCGGGGTCGCCCGCGCACGCCGTGAGAAGGGCGAAGCAAAGGAGAAGAAAGGCGCGGAAAAAGGTTTTTTTCACAGTTTTTCCCCCGTTGCGGCGTCTTCCGGATCAGCCGAGGACCACGCGAAACCAGGTCGCGGGATCGCTCAGGGTGAAGCCGTCCGGCAGGTCGCGCACCGCGCGGCCGTTTTCCTTTGCGTCCATCATAAAGCCGACGAGACACTCCCCCTCCAGCCCGGGCAGGCAGGAGAGCGGGATCTTCAGCTCCGCGAGATAACCGGCCTCGGGATCCTTTTCTCCCTCCGGCGCCCGGACGAAAGAGCCGAACGGGATCGCGGCGGGATCGAGAGTCTCCGAGGTTTTACCGTCCTTATACGCGGCGGACTGCACGCCGTCCGCGCCGAAGCGGACGATCAGATAGCGGTCTTTTTCCCCGGTCGGGGCGATATAGAGGGTGGTCACGTCCTCCTCCGCGGGCGCCCAGTCGAGCCGCTCGCAGAGAACGGAAAAGTACCCGTCCTCGTGCGCGAAACGGAGCGCTTCCTGCGCCTGAGACGCCGAGCCGACAAAGAGCGCCTCGTCGTGCCCTTCCCACTCGAAATTGTCCCCGTCCGCCGTGACGGCAAAGCGGTCGGCGGTGACGCGGTGGTCAAGGTAGAGCGTGCCGAAGATCAGAGGGTTCGGATCCTTTTCGTTATCGGTGCGCACGTCGTTTGCCGTGCGGACGGCATGGGAGGAAACGATCTCCAGATCCGCCCAGTGGTTGGTCGCCTTGCCGGAGGAGAAGGGCACGACCTCGCCGCGGAAGTTGGCGGCGTTTTCGTCGCCGACGCGGCCGGTCAGCTTGTTTTTGCGGTTGTAGACGAGCAGGGTTTCCCCGGACTCGAACTGCCGGAGATACGGTCCCGCCCCGATGGTGAAGCGGTTGAGCTTCGTGTCCGGGCCCTCGTCCTCAAAGACGGTCAGGGCTTTTGCCCAGTTGTCGTCGGAATAGGAAACGGAGATACGGTAATTGCTCTTCCGGTCGAGCCGGACCTCCAGCGCGAGCGCGATCTTCCCGTTGTGCAGCTCGACGGGGACGGGCATCTGCTCGGAGAACATCTGCACGCCGCCGACGTTTTCCGTTTTGGACTGGGAGACGATCTGCCCGGAATAGGTCCGGGCGGTACTGCCGTTCCAGGTCACGCCGTTGTCGTAGGAGCGGAGGATCGCCGTCCCGGTGGAGGAAAGCAGCCCCTCGGAGGTCTTGCGCCCGTAGGTGTTCGTGAAGTAGACCTGCACCTCGCCCGATTCGAGCTGGCAGAGTCCCGGCTCCCAGTTGCAGCCGATAAAGATCCGCTTGGCGGCGGTAAAGGTCTCGCCGTTGTCGTGCGAGATACGGCACAGGAGCCCGCAGTTGCCCGGGTAGGCGAGATAGTTGGTGGGATTGCGGTAAGAGGTGACGGTCAGCAGATCGCCGTTTTGGAGGACAAGCGCCTCGCAGGTGGCGTACATGGAGTCGTTGCTCGACTTCGATTTGAAAAAGCTCCGCGCCTCCCCGAAATGCACGCCGTCGTCCGAGAGGGCGTAATAAACGTTCGGTCCGACCACGCCGTCCTGGAAAAAGAGGATATACTTCCCGTTCGGCAGGAGCTTCAGGCGCGGATAAAAGATCGTTTCCAATCCGAAATCGGAGGGCTTGATCTCAAAATACTCGCGGAAGTTCGACTCCACCGTGGCAAAGGAGGTCTCCCCCGCGTGGGAATCGCGCTCGCTTTTCGTATTCAGCTCGGAGATCGAGTGGATCCGTACCTCCCGCGGCGCGGGCGGCTCCGTCTCCCCGGCGGGCGTCTCCGCCGCGCCGGTCTCCTCCGGCGGCAGGACGGGCCCGCAGCCGCAGAGGATCAGGACGGGAAGCAAAAGCAGAGCAAGCAAAGAAAAGAGTCGTTGTTTCATCATTTCCTCCAAATATTCGCAAAAACTTGTCGGCAAAGGGGTTTACAGACCGAGGGTCCTGTTCGCCCGCTCGATCGCCTCGGCCAGGGCTTTTTCCGTCAGACCTCCCTGACGGTGGTTGACGAACATCCGCAGCGCGCTGTACCGGAACACGCGCAGCCGCGGCTGCGTTTCAAAGGAGATCCCGCGCTCGTCGAGCTCCTTGTAGAGCCCGGGGCTGTAGATCGCGCACAACAGATCCCGCACCGCCGGCGCGTAAACGGGGTCGGTCACGAGGTCAAGCAGCGAGGTGTTGCGGGTGATGGGCGCGGGCTTCGGCGGCGTTTCGGTATGAGAGAGCGACAGGGAGCAGCGCGTATCGGCGGAAGAAAAGCCGAAGAAGACCCGGTACGTCCCCGTCAGCGCGCGGAAGGCGGCGGTACGGACGTCGTAGAAGGAGAGATCGCGGTCGGAAAGCGGGAAGGAAAGCCGCTTTTCCTCGCCCGGGGCGAGCGCGACCTTACAAAAGGCGCGTAACTCCTTTACCGGGCGCGGCAGAGGGGCGTTCTCCTGCCCGACGTAGACCTGGACAACCGCTTTTCCCTCCCGCGGGCCGACGTTTTTCACGGTCACGGAAACGCCCGTTTCGTCGGCGGCGGGGTCGGACAGTTCAAAGGAGGTGTAGGAGAGCCCGTGCCCGAAGGGGAAGAGGACCGGCTTTTTCATCTTTTCGTACCAGCGGTAGCCGATATAGATCCCCTCCGCGTAGAAACACTCGTCCCGGTCGCCGGGGAAGTTGAGATAGGAGGGGGTGTCCTCCAGCGCGAGCGGCATCGTCTCCGCGAGGTGGCCGGAGGGGTTGACCTCGCCGAATACGACGCGGGCGGACGCCTCCGCCACGCACTCGCCGCCGAGGTAGGCGTGGAGGATCGCGGGGATCCGGGCCGCCCAGGGCAGCTCCACGGGGGAGCCGGCGACGAGCAGCACGGCCACGCGCCGGGTCGCGGCCGCGACGGCGGCGATCAGACGGTTCTGGTTTTCCGGCAGCTTCATCGACGCGCGGTCGTAACCCTCCGACTCGATCTGCTCCGGCAGACCCGCGACGATCAGGGCGCGTCCGCAGCGGCGGGCGGCGGCGACCGCCTCCTCGATGAGCGCGTCGGCGTCTCCCGCGCCGTCAAGCGTGTAACCGGCGACGTACTCGGTTTTTTCTCCGTTGGCCGCTGCGACCGTCTCGCGAAAAGAGGAAACGCGGCGGACGTTGATATGGCTGGAGCCGCCCCCCTGGATGCGGGGCTTTTCGGCGAGCGCACCGATCAGCGCGAGCGGCGCTCCGGGCGCAAAGGGGAGGACGTTTTGCTCGTTTTTGAGGAGGATGATCGCGTCCTCCTCCGCCTCCTGCGCGATCCGGCGGCTCTCCGCCGGATCCGCCTTCGGGGCGGACTGCTCCGCGTAGGCGAAAACCGTTTTCAGAACGCGGGAAACGGCGAGATCGAGCGTCTCTTCGCTGATCTTCCCTTCCCTGACCGCCTCGACGATCTGCTCGTCCCGGTAGCCGTTCGTCCCGGGCATCTCGAGATCGAGCCCCGCCTCCAGATCCTCCGGGCGGTCGTGGACCGCCGCCCAGTCGCTCATCACCGTCCCGTCAAAGCCCCACTCGCCGCGCAGGATGTCGGTCAGCAGGCGGCGGCAGCGGGAAACGGGCGTGCCGTTGAAGGAATTGTAGGACTCCATGACCGTGGCGGGACGCGCCTTCTTCACGACCGTCTCAAAGGCGGGCAGGTAGATCTCGCGCAGGGTGCGCTCGTCCACGTTGGCGGAAACGGTATGGCGGCGCGTTTCCTGGTTGTTGACGGCGAAGTGCTTGAGGCAGGCGCCGACGCCCTCCTCCTGCACGCCGTCCACGTACGCGGCGGCGAGCTCTCCGGCGAGGCACGGATCCTCGCTGTAATACTCAAAATTGCGGCCGCAGAGGGGCGAGCGCTTCATATTGACGCCGGGGCCGAGCAGGACCCCCACGCCCTCGCCCTTCGCCTCTCGCGCGATGGCGGCGCCGACCTTGCGCGCCGTCTCCCGGTTCCAGGAAGAGGCCAGCGCACAGGCGGTCGGGAAGCAGGTGGCGGGGACGGACTTGCCGTACCTGCCGTCCGGCAGGTCCTCCGGCATCCGCAGACCGGTCGGCCCGTCCGACACCCGCAGCGCGGGGATGCCGAGGCGTTCGATCTTTTTCGTTCTCCAGGCGTCCGCGCCGGAGCAGAGAGACGCTTTCTCCTCAAGGGTCATCTGCCGGATCAGTTCGTTGATCTCGCGTTCTGTTTTCATAACGGTCGCTCCCTTTTTGAAAAGACTTTTCTTTCCTTTACCTTATCACATTCCGGCGGTGTTTTGCAAGAGAAAAGGACAAAAAGCCGGGGGTCTTTTCCGTTTTTTTCCGTTTGCCGCTCCGCCCGCGTCGGAAAAGCGGAAAAAAAGCCCTTTTCTTCCCCGGCGGGGAAGGTTTTTTCCATTTCCTCTTGACTTTAGCGTGATAAAGTGATAACGTATTAAAAAAGGAAACGATCCGGAGGGTACTATGAAGCGTGTTCAATCCGAGGCGACGGACCGGCTCTTCGACGCGATTCTGCTGCTGAAAAGCCGGGAGGAATGTTCCCTGTTTTTTGAGGACGTCTGCACCATCAAGGAGATCCTGGATATGGCGCAGCGGCTGGAGGCGGCCTGCCTGCTCGACCGGGGGGAGAGCTATCAGCAGATCTCGGAAAAGACGGGCGTGAGCGCCGCGACGATCAGCCGGGTCAGCCGCTGCCTCAACTACGGCAACGGCGGTTACCGCGCTGTGATCGACCGTCTCCGGGAGGAGAAAGAAAAAAAAGAAAAGAAAACCGAACCGTAACGCGGCGGCGGCGCTCTGGCGCCGCCGTTTTTTCGGGAGGCGGCGCGTTTCCTCCCTTTTCGGCGGAAATCCCGCCTTTCCGAATATTTTTTACGGAAAGTGTTTCTTTTTTTTTCGGATTGTGGTAAAATAACCGGAGAGTACGGATTTTTCTCCTGCGGAGGATTTGTTTTGCTGTTATCTGAACTTTTTGCGATCCCCGGGCTGCGCGGACGGGCGCTGCGCCCGATGCCGGCGGCGGAGATCGACCGCGTCTGCGACAACTCGCGCGTGGTGAAGCGGGGCGACCTGTTCGTCGCGGTCGAGGGGATGGTCTCCGACGGGCACGACTACCTCTTCAGCGCCTACGAGAGCGGCTGCCGCGCCTTTGTGGTACAGGAGGAAAAGATCCTTCTGCCGGAGGACGCCTTCGTCTATCTCGCGGAGGACTCCCGCGAGGCGCTGGCGCTCCTGTCCGCAAAAATACTCGGCAATCCCGCCGACCGGCTGACCCTGATCGGCATCACCGGGACCAAAGGGAAAACCACCGTCGCCCTGATGCTGACGGAGATCCTCTGCCGCGCGGGGATCCGGGCGGGCTATATCGGCTCGAACGGCGTGAGGTACGCGGACGTTTCCCTCCCCGATACGAAAAACACGACGCCCGGCAGCGCGGAGCTGCAGTCTTATCTTTCGGATATGGCCGCGCGCGGCGTGACCCACGCCGTTCTGGAGGTCTCCTCCCAGGCGCTCTACCTCAAGCGCGCGTTCGGGCTCACCTTCCCCGTGACCGTCTTTACCAACCTCGCCCCCGACCATATCGGCGGCGCGGAGCACCCCACCTTTGAGCATTACAAGGCGTGCAAGCGTTCCCTTTTCTTCGATTACGGAACGAAAACGGTCGTCTATAACGCGGACGACCCGCACGCCCCCGATATGCTGCCGCCCGGCGTTCCCGCCGTTTCCGTCTCGATGGCGGGGCGGGGGGACTACACCGCCTCCGCCGTCCGCTTTGAAAAGCGGGACGGCTACCTCGGCACCGGCGCAGACTGCTCCCTCGCGGGCAAAGCCCGCTCCCTCTCCCTCCGTCTGCCCGGCCGCTTCAACGTGTCAAACGCGCTCACGGCGATCGCCGCGGCCAAGGCGCTCGGCGTGGACGAGGACGTTTCCCTCGCCGCGCTTGCGTCGGTCACGGTGAAGGGACGCTTTGAGTGCGTTCCCCTCGCGGACGACCGGTATTTTGTGATCGATTTCGCCCACAACGGACTCGCGCTCCGTTCGGTCCTCGCCGCGCTGAAGGAATACGGCCCCCGGCGCCTTGTCTGCCTGTTCGGCTCGGTCGGCGGGCGGACGCGGGGCCGCCGGCGCGATCTCGGAGACGCGGCGGCCGAGGCGTGCGATCTGGCGATCCTCACCGCGGACAACCCCGATTTCGAGCCGCCGGAGGAGATCATCGCCGATATCCTCCCCTCCTTTGAGGGCTCCGCCTGCGCCGTTTTATCCGTTCCGGACCGGCGGGAGGCGATCCGCCTGGCGGTGGAACGCTCCCGCCCGGGCGACGTCGTGCTGCTGGCGGGAAAAGGGCACGAGGATTATCAGCTCGTGCGCGGCAAGCGCCTTCCCTTCTCCGAGCGGGAGATCCTCCTCTCCTGCCAAGACCTCCTTTCCGCCGCCCCGGTCAACTGACTGTCTCCGGCTTTTCCCGGATCCCGTTTTCTTCATTTTCCGGGCGGTCCTCCCGCCCGAGATCAGGAGATCTCTCATGAACGCCAGACTTCTTTCCCGGCTTGTCCTCCTTTTGATCCCCGCCCTTCTTTTGACTTCCTGCGGCGGCGCCGATCTCCCTTCCGCCGATACGACCCGTCCCGCGTCTTCCGTGACCGTGCCGGGCGCGGAGGAGACCCTCCCCGGAACGCAGCCCGCAACGGAGGAGTCCCGGCCGGGCGAGGAATCGGCCGCGCCCGAAACGCAGGCGCCGGAGACCGCAACGCCCGAAACGCAGGCGGCCCCGGTCCCCGCCGTGATCCCCGTGGCGGGTTACGACTATTCCAAACCCGTCCCGGAGAGCGCGCCGAAGCCCGCCTCGTATTTCGACGACGCGGTCCTGATCGGAGATTCGCGCACGGAATCGCTCCGCTGGCGCGGGAACTTCGATCTGACGAAAACGCAGATCCTCTCCTTCGTGGGGATGAACGTGAATACCTTCTATACCGAAAAGAGTTTCAACAAGTCCACAGAGACCGCGGAGGAAGCGCTGCGCGCGCTCAACGGCAACTTCTCCAAGGTCTATCTTGCGCTCGGGCTCAACGAGCTCGGCTGGCCTTCCGCGTCCGGCTACGCCGCCTCGCTCGGCAAAATCGTGGATACGATCCGCTCCTGCAACCCGGACGCTTTGATCTATCTCGAGGCCATTATCCCGATGTCCCGCGCGGAGGAACGGAACGTCAGCTGGCACTCGCTTGAAAAGGTGCGGGCGTTCAACGCCGCGGTCCTCAAACTGGCGGAGGAAAAGAAGGTCTTTTACGTGGACTGCGACGCTCCCTTCGGCGGCGACGGGGGGTATCTGCCCGCCGATTACGCGCCGGACGGGATCCATCTGAACGCCGAGCATCTGCTGGCATGGAAAAACTATCTCCTCTCCCATACCGTTACACCGTAAGAAAGGAAATCCCATGAAAAAAACGATCGCTCTCCTTCTCTGCCCGCTTCTTCTTCTCTCTTTCTTCTCCTGCGGAGAAAAAAACTACGAAATTGACCCGGCCGCCCTGGCCGCGTCCCTTCTCGCGGCGGACTGCTTCGAGCTGACGCCGGAGGAGGTGCCGGGCGAGCTCGCCCTGATCACCTACGGCGCGGACGGGGAGGCGGAAGCGATCGCCTACCGCGGAACGGGCGCCACGGCGGAGGAAATCACCGTCTTTACGGCAAAGGACGCCGCCTCGGCGGAAACGGTCCTCCAAACGGCAAAGGCCTATCTCGCCGCCCAGGAGGCGCTCTACCGCAAGTATAACGCGAAAGAGGCGGACCGCCTCAACGCTGCGATCGCCGTACAAAAAGGAAAATACGTGGTGATCGTCGTCTGCGACGACTACGCGGCGGCAAACGCGGTGATCGACAAGACGTTTGGTTGAGAGCGTTTTGCGCCGCGGCGCAAAGACCCGAAAAACAAGAAAAACGGCCGGAGCTGGCTCGGACGGGCTGCTCCGGTCTTCTTTTTTGCGGCGCGGCAGCCGCCCGGTGCCGGGAGACGGGACCGGAAAAATGAAGGTTTCCTCTTGCATTTCCGGCACACTTGGTTTATAATGTACAATGGATGAAAAGAGGATTGCAGTCAGACCGACGCGCGTTTTTTGCCGGAGAAACAGGTCTTTCGGCAGTTTTCCCTTCCCGGACTTGCAAAAACGGCCGTCCCCGGACCGTCGTCCGACGGCGGCCGAATGAAATACCTACTGTTAAGGAGGATATGAAATCATGCTGACACCCATTGAACTCGGTATTGCCGGAAACGGCAAAATCTACCGCAATCTGCCGATCCCGACGCTGGTCGAACAGGCGCTGGCGAGAGGCGAGGGGCGCCTTTCCGATACGGGCGCGCTCCTTGTGGAAACAGGAAAATACACGGGCCGCAGCCCTGACGATAAGTTTATCGTAGACACCTCATCCGTGCACGACGAGATCGCGTGGGGGAAGATCAACCGCCCGATCGCGGAGGACCGCTACAACGCGATCAAAGCGAAGATGCTCGCCTATCTGCAAAACAAGGATCTCTACGTCTTCGACGGCTTTGCCGGCGCGGATCCGAAGTACACCCAGCGCTTCCGCATCGTCAACGAGCTCGCCAGCCAGAATCTCTTTATCCATCAGCTTCTGATCCGCCCGACCGCGGAGCAGCTTGAGAACTTTACCCCCGATTACACGGTGATCGCGGCCCCCGGCTTCAAATGCATTCCCGAGGTTGACGGCGTCCACAGCGAGGCGGCGATCCTCCTGAATTACGAAACGCACGAGGTCCTGATCGCCGGCAGCCAGTACAGCGGCGAGATCAAAAAAAGCGTCTTCTCGGTGATGAACTACGTTCTCCCGAAGATGG
>CAMKAU010000062.1 GCA_946410595.1 uncultured Clostridia bacterium | reverse complement strand
CCGTCCGACAATCCTTCCACCGCAAGCGGTCCCCCTCCCTTTACACAAGGGAGGCGAGAGGCGCGAACATTCCGCACAGAGAAAACAAAGCGGGGCGGCGGGAGATAAACCCCGCAGGCCGTGCGGCGCCTTCCGCGCGGCGACGATATCCGCCTCCGGCGGATGACGGTTACAAACAAAAACGCGGCAGGAGCAAGCCCCTGCCCTACAAGGGAGAACGTACCTCCCCCGTATGTAGGGCGGGGGTTTATCTCCCGCAGTCAATAAAAGCAGTCGCGGAGGTGGCCTGTCACCTGGCGCGCCGGAAGGCGGGAGCCGATGAGTGAGCGAAGTACCGGCGTGCAGGGGATTTGATCCGCTATGAACACGCTGTTTTTTATCCAAGCAAAAAGCCGGTCCTGCTCTTGACCGGCTTTTTGGTACTGTACTCTATGTTCGTACCCTATCTTTTCCTTTCGGGAAGTCTTTTGCCTGCTTTTCTTCAGAAAAGCAGGTTTCTTCTTTTTTCATTCTCTCTCACCGTCCGGCGAGGGTGGAGACGCCGTCGAGGTAGGCGGCGCAGAAGGCGTCGGCGTCTTCTCCGGTCGTATCGAGCGAGAGGGAGACGCGGACGGTGCGGCCGGCCGCGGCCTCGTCCAGCCCGAAGGCGGGGAGGACGGGGGAGAGGTGGGCGGCGTGAGAGGAGCAGGCGGAGCCCGCCGACATGTAGATCCCGCGGGCGGAGAGGAAATGCACGAGCGTTTCGCTCCTGACACGGGGGTTGGTCACGCTGAGGATATGCGGGGCGCAAACGGGCGGCCGGTTAACGGTCACGCCGAGCCCCGCCTCCGTGAGGGTGCGGGCGATGCGGTCGGTCAAGGCGCGGGTATGCTCGCCGAAGCGGGAGAGGAGCGGCCGGTTTTCCCCGATCGCGGCGGCGAAAGCGGCGATCCCGGGGACGTTTTCCGTCCCGCCGCGCAGGCCGTTTTCCTGCCCCCCGCCGTAGATCACGGGGGAGAGGCGGCGCTTTTTTTCCGTTTCCGCGGAGTACCAGAGGGCGCCGACGCCCTTCAGGCCTCCGATCTTGTGGGCGCTGACGGTCAGCGCGTCGCAGCCGAGGGTCTTGACCGAGAAGGGGACCTTGAGAAACGCCTGGACCGCATCGGTATGGAGGAAGGCGCCGGGGCATTTTTGCCGGGCGAGGCGGAAGGCGGCGGGGAGATCGTAGCGGGCGCCCGTTTCGTTGTTGACGAGCATCAGCGAGACGATCGCGGTGTCCGGCGTGAGGAGGGCGTCAAGCGTGTCGAGATCGAGGACGCCTCCCTTTGTCGGGACGGTACGGATCTCCCATCCGGCGGCGGCGAGGACCTTTGCCTGCTCCGCGACGGAGGGATGCTCGCTGTCCGTGGTAACAAGGCGGGGCGTGCCGCGGAAGCGCTTGGCGCGCGCGGCGCCGAGCACGGCGAGATTGTTTGCCTCGCTCCCGCAGCCGGTAAAGACGATCCGGCCGGAAGCGGGGTCCGAGCCGAGCGCCGCGAGGAGCGTTTCCCTCGCGCGGGAGACGGTCCGCTCCGCTTCAAAACCGGCGGAATGGAGGGAGGAGGGGTTGGCGCACAGCCCGGTCATCGCCGCGAGGGCGGCGTCCCGCGCCGCCGCGCAGACCGGCGTTGTCGCGCTGTTGTCGAGGTAGATCTCTTTCATCTCACGCAAAACGGAAATTAGCAAGGATGATGCCGAGCTTTTCCCCGTGCTCCTCGTATTTTTCCGGCGTGGCGGTGAAGGTCAGGAGATAGATACGCTTATCCCTGACGCAGTAGATCTGGAAAAAGCGGTATTCCGTCCCCGCCACTTTGGCGGACCAGACGTACTGCTTTGCGTCGGTCCCGTCGAGCTTTGCGTCGCTTTCCTCCGGCTCGGTCATATCGCCGAGCGTTTCCTTATATTCTTTTTGATAGCGGGCAAAATAAGCGGCGGGATCCTCTCCCTCCGCCTCGGTCGTATCGAAAAAGACGACCGAAAGGTTAGAGCGGTCGGAGGCGGAGACGTAGGCGGAGGTCACGCCGGTGGACATATCGACCGTCCAGTTCTGCGGGACGTAGAGGCGGTAGGCAACGATCTCGCTGCTTGCGAGCTTCATACCGGTCGGGACGGAGTTTTCCTTTTTCGCGCAGGCGGCAAGACAGCAGAGCGCCGCCGCCGCGAGAAGGAGAGCGAGCGTTTTTTTCATCTTCATGGGTACGACCTTCTTTTTTATTATTTCAGAGGGCGAGGACCAGTTCCTTGAAGCGGCGGCCGCGCTCTTCAAAATTGCGGAACGCGTCGAAGCTGGCGCAGGCGGGGGACAGGATCACGCGGTCTCCCTCTCCGGCGAGGGAGGCGGCTTTTTCCACCGCGCGGGCGAACTCCGGCTCGCGGAACACGCAAAGGGAGGAGGCCTGCGCCTCCGGGGACGCTGCGATCGCGGCGGCGATCTTCTCCCCCGTTTCGCCGGTGAGGACGACCGCCTTTGCGCGGGCGGCGAGGGTGCGGGCGAGAGAATCGAAGGGGATATGCTTATCGGAGCCGCCGCAGATCAGCACGCTCCTTTTGTCCGGGAAGGAGGAGAGCGCCGCGGCGGTGCGGGTGGGCGAGGAATCGATGGAACTGTTGAAAAAGTCGACGCCCCGGAGCCGCCGGACGAACTCCATCCGGTGCTCGACCCCGCCGAAGGAGGGCGCGACCGCTTCAAGCGCGGCGGCGGCGGTCTCCTCAGAGAAACCGGAGGCGAGCACGGCGCCCGCCGCCGCCATATAGTTTTCGATATTGTGGACACCGGGGACGCGGATCCGGGAAACGCCGGAAAAGAGGAGCGCGGTCTTCCCGTCCGCTTCGGTGAGGATATCGCCCCCCTCCAGCCAGATGCGGCGCGCGCCGCCTTCCGTCTTCCCCGCGGAGGAGAAGAGGGTCACGGGAAGCTCCTTTTCGGCGCGGGCGGCGATCCCGGCCGTACTTTCGTTTGCGGCGTTGGTAACGAGCGCCCGGCAGGGCGGGTGGCGGAAGATATTTTCCTTTGCCGCGGCGTATTCCTCCATGCCGGTATGCCAGTTGAGGTGGTTCGGGGAGAGGTTGGTGAGAACGGCGACCTCGGGGGAGAAATCGGTAAAGCTCATCAGCTGGAAGCTGGAGAGCTCCGCGCAGATAAAGTCCTCTTTTGTGAGCAGGGGGAGCTGGCGGATCAGCGGAACGCCGATATTGCCGCCGACCTCCGCCTTCCCCGCTCTGCCTGTGAGGCGCATCGCCTCCGAGAGGAGCAGGGAGGTCACGGTGGTGGTGGTGGTCTTGCCGTCGCTGCCGGTGATCCCTACCTTGCGGCAGGGGGAGGAGAGGAAGAAAAACTCCGCCTCGCTTGTGAGGACCGCGCCGTCCGCGACGGCGCGCGCGATCTCGGGCAGGTCCGGGCGGATGCCGGGGGAGCGGAAGATCACGTCGCCGGAGAGCCCGTCGAGGTACCCTTCGCCGGTGATAAAGCGCACGCCTTTTTCCCGCAGAGCGGCCGCCCGGGGAGGGAGATCTTCAAAGTTCTTTTTATCGCGCACGGTAAGCGCGGCGCCGAGGGAGAGGAGATACTCGGTCAGGGGGACGTTGGAAATGCCGAAGCCGAGCACGGCCGTCTGCCCGCGCCTGATCCGGCGGATCAGTTCCGTTTCTGTCAAGGGAGGCCTCCGTGAAATCGTCCTGTCAGGACAGTTCTTCTCTCCATATTATACATAGTTTCCCGCGCGCGTGCAAGGGAAAAGCGCGTTTTTATGAAAAAAGATACGCGCCGCGCGGAAAAAACGCGCCCCGCGCTTGACAAAAAAACGCGGCGGCGGTATGATAAAAGAACTTGCCTGAAACGGAGAATGATATGACGGTCACGGAGCTTCTTTTCTTATCGGTCGGACTGGCGGCGGACGCCTTTGCCGTTTCGCTTTGCCGGGGCCTTGCGATGAAACGCCTCGACGGGCGGCGCGCGCTGCTCATCGCCTTCTTTTTCGGCGGTTTTCAGGCGCTGATGCCGCTGGCCGGATGGCTGCTCGGCAGCTCGTTTGCCGGCGCGATCGCGGCGTGGGACCACTGGGTCGCCTTCCTTCTCCTCGCGCTGATCGGCGGGAAGATGATCAAGGAGTCCTTTTCCGGCGGGGAGGAAAAGGACGCGGACGACTTCCGCGTCCGCACCCTTCTTCTGCTGGCGGTCGCCACCAGCATCGACGCGCTCGCCGTCGGCATTACCTTCGCCGTGCTGGAGGACGTGAACGTCCTCTTTGCCGCCTCGGTGATCGGGATCGTGACCTTTCTGCTCTCGCTGTGCGGGGTGCTGGCCGGCCACCGCTTCGGCGCGCGCTTCCGGGGCAAGGCGGAACTGATCGGCGGCGTGATCCTCGTCGGGATCGGCGCAAAGATCCTTCTCGAGGGGCTCGGGGTGATAAAGTGATTGCATTTTCCCCCGCGCCGTGTTATAATACAACCGTAAACTCTGCCGGAAAGGAACCGTTATGAAACGACTACTGGCTCTTTTTCTCGCCGCCGTTTTCCTTTTTTCTCTCGCTTCCTGCTCGCAAAAGGACGGAGAGGAAGTGAAGATGGAAGCGGGCGGCGTCCTCCTCGTTTCCCGCGTATCAGCCGAAAAAGACTCCTATTATGAAGTGAAAGGGACCGTCCAAAAGACCGACGCGTCCGCTTTTTCCGCCGCGCTCCGGCGCGATACGGAAAACGCCTACCGCTCCGATCCGACCCCCGCGGACGGCCGGGCGCGCGGCACGGCGGAAGCGGACTTTTCGACCTATCCGGACGCGGAGGGCTATCTCGGCTTTGCGGTCTTCAACCCGCTGGAGAGCATGGAGGGGCTGACGAAAGCGGATCCCGACGGCGCCGCCGGAACGGAAGAAGAAGGCGGGCCGCGGTATATCCGGGTCAGCGCGACCGGCAACTCGAGCGCCGTGGAGCGGGCGTCCCTGACGGCTTCGTATCTGACGCAGAGCGGCGTTCCCCTTACCCTGCGCTTTGAGTGGAACGCGAAGGGCGAAACGATCTCCTGCCGCGTAAACGACGGCGGCAAGGTCTTCTACACGGCGGAGCTGCTCAGCGCAACGAGCGGCGCGAAGGCCCTGATGATCACCAACGCGGGCAAGGAGGAAACGACGGGGACCGCCGCCGAAACGGCCGCGCCGGAAACGGGAGAGCCGGCGGCAGAGACCGCGCGTCTCTTCCGCGCGGAGGCCTATTTTGTGAAAAACGGGATCCTCTGCTCCATCAGCGCCTCCGGCGAGGAGGCGCGCGCCGCGGAGATCCGCCGCGCGCTGATGCTGGCGGTCAACGCCTTCGGCAAGCCGGAAGCTTAACGGAAAACGGAATACGCCGCGTCGGGCCGGTCGGCCCGGCGCGGCGTTTTTTTGGCAGGAAAACCGCCGGCGCCGGCGTATAAAAGGCGTGCGGAACCGGTCGAAAAAAGCGGAAAAGACTTGCATTCTCCCGCGCCGGACTGTATAATGAGAACCGGATCCCTTCTTATTATCATTTACAAAAACCGGCCCTTCAACGCCGAAAAGGCAGGTTGCCATGCTTTTTGCCGATCTCTTTTTTCTTTACCTGTTCCTCCCCGTTTGTACGGTCCTCTATTTCATCTCCAAAAACGCCGGATACCGCAACGCGGTCCTGCTCCTCTTTTCCCTTCTCTTTTACGCGT
Source organism: uncultured Clostridia bacterium (assembly GCA_946410595.1). Taxonomy (GTDB): domain Bacteria; phylum Bacillota; class Clostridia; order Oscillospirales; family CAG-272; genus RUG12395. The sequence goes on along the minus strand of CAMKAU010000062.1, from coordinate 4,988 downwards.
GGGGGGACCTCAAAAGTCTTCCTTTGCTCCTTGCCGCCGCCGCGCTCAACTTCTTTCTCGCGCGGCGGATCGCGGGCAAAAATCCCGCCGCCGCCAAAGCGGCGCTCGTCTGCGGGATCATCCTTGATATCGGGCTGCTCGTCGTTTTCAAATACGCCGCGTTTCTGACCGAAAACTTCAACGCGCTGACCGGGCTTTCCCTCTCCGCGCCGCGGATCGCCCTCCCGCTCGGCGTCAGCTTTTACACCTTCCGCCTGATCTCCTACCTGCTTGACGTCCGCTGGGAAAAGACCCCGGCGGAAAGGAGCTTTTCCCGCTTTCTCCTCTTCGTTTCCCTCTTTCCCTGCACCGTGGCGGGGCCGGTCGTGCGGTACGCGGACGTTTCCGAGGAGCTGCGGATCCGGCAGATCACCGTGGAGGATCTCTACGCGGGGGTGAGCCGCATCGCGGTCGGCCTCGGCAAAAAGGTCATCCTCGCCGACCTTCTCTCCGGGATCACGGCGGAGATCTTCGGCGGAGACGTCGCCTCCCTCTCCGTCCTCGGCTGCTGGTACGGCGCCGCCGTTTACGCGCTGCAGATGTATTTTGACTTTTCCGGGTACAGCGATATGGCGATCGGGATCGCCCGCATCTTCGGCTTCCGCTTCCCCGAAAACTTCAACTACCCCTTCGTCTGCAAGACGATCGCGGAGTTCTGGCAGCGCTGGCATATCACCCTCGGCGCCTTTTTCCGCGACTATCTGCTCTACGTGCCGATCTTCGGCTCTCCCCGCAAGTACCTCGGGCTGTTTCTCGTCTGGTTTTCCACCGGGCTCTGGCACGGCGCCTCCTGGAACTTTGTGATCTGGGGTCTCTACTTCGGGCTCTTTATCCTCCTTGAAAACCTGATCGGCAAAAAGCGGATCAAAAAGATCCCCCTGCCGGTCCGGCACCTCTATACCAAGCTCGTGATCACCGTCGGCTTCGGGATCTTCTACTTCACCGAGCCCGCCCGCCTCGGCGCTTTCCTTGCCGGGCTTTTCGGCGGCAACGGCAACCCCTTCTTCGGCGGGGAAACGCTGCTCCACTCCCTCTCCGGCAACCTCTTCCTCCTCGCCGCGGCGATCCTCTTTTCCCTCCCCGTCGTTCCGTGGATCAAAAAGAAGCTGGAAGAAACGCCCGCCGGGCTCGTCCTGTCCGGCCTCTTGACAACGGTCTCCAACGCGGCGCTGCTCGTCGTCTCCACCGTGCTGATGATCACGGCGGAGTCCCATCCCTTCCTCTACGCGAATTTCTGAAACAGGCAGGTACGATATGAACGAAAGCCCCGCCGCCGGCCCCCGGATCCGGCAGCATAACCGAAAACAGCGGATGCAGCGCGTGATCGCGCTGATCGGCGTGACCGTCTTTCTCGCCGTTTTCCTTACCATCTCCGCGGCGATGCTGATCCTCAAACGCCCCGCGTTCTCCGATCTGGAAAAACGCGCGCTGACCGAGTTCCCCTCTTTTTCCTTTTCCGCGCTCCTTGACGGCAGCTACACGCAGGGGATCATCCGCTACTTTACCGATACCGCGCCCTACCGCGACGAGATCCACGACGCGGGGAACGGGTTAAGCGATTATACCGGCTTCCGCCTCGACGACGTGAAGATGCACGGCATTTCGGAGCCGCCCGTCATCCGCCCGGAGGATACGGCGCCGCCCGTAACGGAGCCGGCGGTGACCGAGCCCCCCGTAACCGGACCGGCGGAAACGGACCTCCCCGAGACCGGGCCGGTCGGGACGGACGCGCCGGAAACAGAGCCGCCCGTCACCGAGCCCCTCGTGACCGAGCCGCCGGAAACGCAGAGCGCGGGCGGCGATAAGGAGGATCCCGAGGAAAAACTGCGCGAAAACGGCATTATCGTCCTCGGCAGCGGGCAGAACACCCGCGCGATCATGATGTACTACGGCTCCGAGGGCGCGACCGCCGCGTACGCCGCCTCCCTGAACCGCTACAAGCAGCAGCTCGGCTCCGGCGTGAGGGTCTGGTCGATGATCATTCCGACCGCCGTTTCCTACTATCTGCCGGAGAAATACCAGAAATACACCTTCAGCCAGAAGGCGCATATCGACTATTCCGTCCCTCTCCTGCAGGACGTGAAAAACGTGGACGCTTACGGCGCCCTGCTCGCCCGCGTGAACGAGCCGATCATCACCCGCACCGACCACCACTGGGCGCCGCTCGGCGCCTACTACGCCGCCGAACGCTTTGCGCAGGACGCGGGCGTTCCCTTCGCCCCTCTTTCCTCCTATCAGCGGGTCGACCGCGAGGGCTACGTCGGCACGATGTACAGCTACACCGGCGATATCAAGCTGAAAAACAATCCCGAGACCTTCACCTACTACAAGCCCTCCAACTCGTATACCACCACCTATTATAATACGTATTTCCAAAATCCCCAGGTGAGCAATCTCTTCTTTGAATGGGTGGATATCGGCTATTCCTACGGCGTCTTCCTCGGCACCGACAACCAGATCGCCGTGATCGACACCGACTCCTCAAACGACGGGGTCCTCCTCGTCGTCAAGGACAGCTACGGCAACGCGCTGATCCCCTTCTTCACCGGGTCGTTTAAGCGGATCATCGTCATCGACTACCGGTACTTCGATCTCAATCTCGTCACCTTCTGCCGCGAGCAGGGCGTGACCGATCTTCTCTTTGCCGCCTGCGCCTTTTCCTCCTGCGCGGTGGAGCACCCCTACCTTGAGGAAATGCGGACCCGATAAGGGAGAAAGGAAACAACCATGACAAAAGAAGCCGTATACGTTGCTCTCAACCAGCTCTTTTCCGATATTTTCGACGAGGAGATCACCCTCTTCCCGGAAACCACCGCCAAGGATATCGAGGGGTGGGACAGTCTGGAGCATATCAACGTCATCCATTCGGTCGAGCGCCGCTTCGGCATGAAGTTCAAGATGGGCGAGATCTCCACGATGAAGTGCGTCGGCGAGATGGTCGATCTCATCCTCGCCCGCGCCACCAAAGAGTGAGGGCCGGGTTTTATCCGCTGACCCTGCCGGAGGACCTCTCCTTCGTCGTAACCGACGAAGCGCTGCGCGTTCTCTCCTTCCGCGCGAGCGGCGGTCTGCCGCTTCCCGTACCGGCAAACGGCGTTTTCTCGCCGCCCGCCGCCCTGAAGCGGGCGTTTTGCGACCTGCTCGGCGAAACGGCGGGACAGGATCTTTCCCTCTGCGCGGAGATCCCCTGCCGCTCCGTTCTCTTCCGGCGCGCCAACAAGCGCGTCCGCTCCCTCTGCACGGTCCGCCCTCTCGCCGGAAAAACGGTGGCGGTCTTCTGCTTTTTTGAAGGCAGGGAGGAGGACGCCGCCGCGCCCGGCGCCGGCGGACTGCCTCTCTTTCCCGTGCGGCGGGCGCTTTCCGCTCTCTTCCCGGCGCGGGAGGCCTGCCGGAGAAAACGCCCCTGCCGCCTCTCCGGGTTTGCTTCGCTTTTCTTTTCCGCGTTCTCCGACGCGGCGCGGGCGGAGGGCCGGACCCTCTCCGCCTTTTTCTCCCTCCCCGCGGACCGCTACGCGGAGCTCTTCGGCGAGGCGTTCGCCGCCGCTTCGGCGGCGCTGTTCTCCCTCTTTCTGCTCCTCACCCGCGGCGACGTCCGCGCGGAAATGAAGGAGACGAAGGAGGGGCTCTTTCTCTCCCTGTCCGCCGAGGCCGAACGCCGCCTTACCCCCTTTTCCGCCGGCGGGCCCCTCTACCCGGCGCACGCCGCGCTCGGCGGAGGCGAAGCGGAGCTGCTCACCGTTGACGATATCGCGGAAAAGAGCGACTTTTTCTCCCATCTCTCCGTCTCGGAGGAGGGGACTGTTTCCGCTTCCCTTCTCGCCCCCACCTTCGATCTCGGGGAGCTCGGCTTCAAGGCCGCCACCGAATACGATAACACCGAGGCGGTCTTCCTCTCCGCCCGCCGCCTCTGGCTCGCCCCCGTCCCCAAAATACCGAAAAGGAGCTCGCGATGAACAAACTGATCACACAGGAAACCATCCGCCGCTTTGCCTACTCCAACGACCATCTGCTCCAAGACGCCCCGCGCGGGATCGTCGTCTCCTTCTTCGGGCTCGGCCAGAACCGGATGCTGGACGCCGACCCCGAGGAGGGGATCTATTTTGCCGAGCGCGGGATCCTCTACCTCTACCCCTACAACGCGCCGTGGTGCTGGATGGACCGGGAGGCCGTCCTCTATACCGACGAGGTGATCGACACGATGATCGCCGGCCTTTCGCTGCCGGAGGATATTCCCGTCGTCCTGACGGGCGGCAGCATGGGCGGGCTCTCCGCCCTCGTCTACGCCCGCTACGCCGCGCGTCCCCCGGTCGCCTGCGCCGTCGTCTGCCCCGTCTGCGACCTCCCCTATCACTACACCGAGCGCGAGGATCTCCCCCGCACCCTCTATCACGCCTTTTTCTTTGAGGAGGGCGAGATCGGGGAAGTCCTGAAAACCGCCTCCCCCCTCCACCTCGTCCCCGAGATGCCGGATATCTCCTATACCGTCTTCCATTGCTGCAACGACAAAGCCGTCAATAAGGAAAAACACAGCGACCGCTTCGTCGCGGCGATGCGCGCCGCCGGCCGCCGCGTTACCTATATCGAGGTCCCCGGCCGCGGCCATTGCGCCCTCCCCTACGACCTCCGCGCGCAATACCTCTCCCTCTGCGCCGAGGAGATTGAAAAACAGAAATAAACCTGCTTTTCTGAAGAAAAGTAGGCAAAAGACTTTTTGAAAAGGGTAAAGAATTAGAGAAAGCGTATTCATAGCAAATCCAATACGAAAGCCGACCCGGTACGGATGGGTCGGCTTTCTGCTTTGGCATAACGGCGGGAGATAAACCCCCGCCGCTTGGCTCCCTCCGGGAGGGAGCTCCCGCGCAGCGGGTGAGGGAGTAGGCGGGCGGTAAGGATAAGATCAAAGAAAAAACAAGGAGTCAAAAACTCCTTCCACCGCAAGCGGTCCCCCT
>CAMKAU010000061.1 GCA_946410595.1 uncultured Clostridia bacterium | reverse complement strand
CATCCCGATATCCTTCATACAGGGATCCTCCGCCACGGCGCAGCAGTCGCAGTCCACCGAGAGGTTCTTTAAGACGTTGATGAAGATCATCTTCCCCTCAAAATGCCGGCAGACGGCGCACGCGGCGTCCGCCATGCTCTCTAAAAACGAGTCGTGGTCGGCGGTCCAGATCTTTTCCGGCTCGCCCGCCCCGTGGATATACGCCTTGCCGGCGGAGGAGGCGATCCCGATCGAGAGCTGCTTCAGCGCGCCGCCGTAGCCGCCCATCGGATGCCCCTTGAAGTGCGAGAGGACGAGCAGAGAATCGTAGTCAAAGAGATGACGGCCGACGAGATCCCGCTTGATCCGTTTGCCGTCGGGGATCGGCAGCTCGCCGTCCGGCCCCTCCGCGTCCATCAGATCCACGTCGAAATACCGGCTCCAGCCGTGCTTTTCCAGCGTTTTTTTATGCCGTTCGGTCGTGTCGCGGGAGCCGTCGTAGGCGGTGTTGCATTCCACAACGCGCCCGCCGACAAGGTCGATGACCGGCTTCCAGAACTCCGGCTTCAGGAAGTTCTGATTGCCCTCCTCGCCGGAGTGCAGCTTGATCGCCACCCGCCCGGGCAGATCTTTGCCGAGCGCGCGGTAGAGGGCGACGACGCCCTCGGGGGAAAGATCGCGGCTGAAATAAACTTTGCTCATAAAAAGCTCCTTCCGTTTCTCCTTTTTATTATAGAAAAAACAGAAGGAAAAAAAGTGAACGATTTGTAAATTCAGCCCCGCCGCTCCTCGCAAAGCGGCCGGTCCCAGAAGACCTGCGCGCCGATCCCCGCGGAGAGCCGGTCGATTTCGGCGGGCAGCCCCGCAAGGAGCGCCCCTTCCCGCTTTTTGGAGCGGCGCCCCGTCCCTTCGTAAAGAACGGAAGAAAGGTACGCGTCGTAGGAAACGGCAAAGTCGTCTTCCTCCTTGTGAGGGAAGAAGGAGACGGCGGCCTCATACCGGATCCGCCCCGCTTCCGACTCCGCGATCAGCATCACCAGAGCCCCTCGCCGCGGTACGCCGTTTTTCTCCGCCTTTGCCGCGTAATACCGTTCCCATACGTTGACCGTCATCGCCGTTCTCCGTTCTGTTTTTTTCCATTGTAACACGTTCCCGCCCGAAAAGCAAGCGCGGTCAGGAAAAAGTCCGGCCGGGATCGGAGAGGATCCCGGCCGGAACCGGCGGCGCCGGCTTTCAGACGATCCCGTATCCCTCGGCCAGATACCGGATGATGGGAGCGGGGGTCAGCTCCGGCGTGTAGCCGTTCTCCTCGCAGAAGGCGCGGAGCGCCGGATCCGTTTCGATCAGCGCGTGAAGACCGCAGACGGCGGTTTTTCGCTCGTTGAGCACCGCGTTGCAAACGGTGAAGAGCAGGATCTCCCTGGCGTATCCGTTCGTTTGGATCCGCTCGGTGAGATCCTCCCAGAAGGAGAGAGCGCGGGCCTCGTCCGGGCCGAAGAGGTCGGAGGGCATCAACCGGAGACCGTCTTTCATAGTATTCAGGCAGGAGGTGAAATCCGTTTTTTCCTCCATAGGGATCGTCTGATAATGTTCGTTCAGTTTATGGCGGAGCGCGGCCCATGCTTTTTTTTCGAGATCGAACTCGGCGAAGGGAGCAAGGAACGTCCGGATGCGCTCGCAGAACACCTCGGAGACGGTCCCGGTAGAGACGCGGACGTCCTCTCGCCGGGCGATCGATTCGCGGTCCTCCCGCTCACTGAGAAAGACCGTCGAGCCGCTTACGGCGGAGACGGGGAGGAGCAGCTCCGTTCCCGTATTGAAGTTGATCACGTAGTACGGGAAGGAAGGGAGAGAGGAGGCGTCCTCCGTCCCGGCGGAAAACGCTTCGGCGAGCGCGGCGGGATCCCCGAGCAGAGAGAGGAACTCCGCCGTTTTTTCACCCGTTACGGAGCAGAGAAGAACGTGCTTCGCACTTCCGCACTGGATGGAAAACGTGAGCGTATCCGTCTCAAGGGACGCCGGAACGATCACGCAGGACGGTTCGTCCTCCAGGAGCGCTTCGGTCGGGAAAAGCAGGTCTTGATTGCAGATGATCGAAAGAGAAGAGTGTCGTTTTTCTTCTCCGGTCAGAGTCAGCAACGAACGCGACGCTCCGTAGGTCAACGCGAGGGAAGAGAGAAGCGGTTTTTCGCGGGGATAGACCACGGCGGAGGAGAGGACCTCCGGCTCGGCGGCGAGGACGTCGGCAAAGGAAAGGGGAAGATCACGGAAAATCAAAAGAGAGGTCGATGCGCCGTACACATCGACGGCTTTTTTTATTTTGGCGTTGACAGAGGGCGCGAGCTCCCCGGTCGTCGGATCGATGTAATTCGCGCCGAACGCGAGGGAGTGCCAGTCGGTAAGGCACTCTGCGTATGTCTTGTCCTGCGGTAGCTCGCCTTCCGGATCGAGCAGCAGAAGCCAGGCGTTGGTATGGGTCGCGTACGTGTTCCGGGGGTAATCCTCCGCGCGCTTGCCGGGCAGAAAACGGCTGTACCAGCCGTAGAGACCGGAAAAACCCCCGCTCTCGATCGTCCCGGCGATCATACCGGCGTCAAGGAGGTATACGCGGTAGACGATCACGGTCTGGATGTCCTGCAGCTTGGTCTGATAGCGGCGCAGCGCCGCCTCGTAGGAGAGGGCGGAAAGGTCGGCGTGGTCGCAGACGATCCGGTGGTCGGGGGAGCCGGTTTTCCGGTCCTCCCGCAGGATCGGCAGGTCGGAGGCGCCGGTGAGGACGATCTCGTCGCAGCGTTCGTAGAGCCGGATCGAATCGTTGATCAAAAAGAGGATCTCGTCGTAGGAGAGGGGATTGCGCCGGCCGTTTTCCCGGAGCGCGAGCAGCTTCTCCGTCTGCTCCCGGGTAAACAGCGTCAAGATCCGCTTCCCGTCGCACTCGGTCTCCGCCTGATAGACGGAGAACTTTTGCTGCAGCTTTTTCTGCGCGGCCGGAGCGCCGACTTCAAAGAAAGACGAATCGATCGAATCCGCGGTCTGACTTTTTTTCGGTTCAACGGGGCGGGAAGCAAGAAAATGCGCCCAGACAAGGAGTAAAACGGTGAAGAAAACGACAAGCAGTGAGGAGATACAAAGGATCTTTTTTGTCGTACTCATACGAGTTCTCCTTTCTTTTTTGTGCTGTGTTTGTTTATTACGGCATCAGGAGGGAAGATACCGGTCAGGGTCGGAGAGGATCTCGGAAAGGAAGGAAAGCGTGCTGACGGAGGCAAGTCCCCCGTGCCGGTCGGCGTAGGCGCGGATGGCGTCGTTTTGCTCGGCGAGGATCGATTTGAGAGAGAGGTTGATCGCCGGCACGTATTTTTCCTCCGCGAGCAGGGAGAGGATGTAATAACGGCCGCTTTCGTCGCCGAGCAGGGCGGAGAGGGCGGCGTATTCCGGCAGCTGCCGGATCGCCGCGAGCTCCGTCTCTTCTTCGCTCAGATAAGAAAGTCCGGCGGCGCGGATCGCCCGGAAGAGGGCGGTACAGGCGTCGATCGCTTCCCCCCGCATGCTGTAAGGGGACGCCCAGTAAAAATCATAGAGGGCCCGCTGATCCGTTGCGGAGAGCGCGATCGGATAGAGCGGGTGCCAGCCCGTCTGGGTGGCAAACAGCTCCTCCAGCGTATCCCAGAAGGCGGCGGGGACGGCGCGGACGTAGGAAAGGGGCGCGTCGTTTAGTCCGGGGAGCGACGTGATAAAACAGCGCAAATCCTTTTGAAAGGGGATGGAGAACGCCGTTCCGTTGTCAAGCTCGATCCGATAGGTATAGACGGGATCGGAGTTCCCGGCGTAGTATCCCGCTTTGCCGTACGCGGAGGCGAACGCGGAAGAAGTCCCGAAGGAGGCGAGCAGCCGTTTTGCCTCTTCTCCCTTGAACGTGTAGCCGGTGCTTCTGAGCGCCCCGCCGTTTTTCTGCAGAGTGATCTTGACCTCCGAGGCGTCGAGGTTGAACGCTTTCCAGCGGAAGACCGGTTTCTGCCGTTCCAATTCCTCGGTGGGGAAGACGGTCCTGCCGTCCAGCGTGATCACGGCGCCGAGCCGCGCGGCCTCCGCGGAAACGGAGGCCAGATTGTCCAACTCCGCTTTGTCGGAGCGGTAGTCCCGGGAATCCGGGTCTTTCGACAAAAGAGAGAGCAGCAGGTCGGAGTAATCGAAAAAGAGGAGCATGGGGGTTTGGGGAAGCGGGCCGGAGGGGGCGTCGTTGAGAGAGTAGAACCGCACCTCCAGCTCGTTGTAATACGCATCGTAATCGGCGCGATCCGATCTTTTTTCATTGTCAAGCAGAAGGCAGAAAACGCTGCGAAAGCGCATCCCGGCGGCGGTTGTCCTCGCGTATGGGGGAGAAAAATACAGACCGAGCGAGTAGGCGCCGCCGTTTTCCTGCGGCTTGCTTTGCAGGGTGCCGCCGTTTGTGCCGGAGTCGAGGAGCCAGACGCGGTAGAGGATCACCGTCCGGATGTCGCTCAGTTTGTTTTGATAGGCGCAAAGAGCGTTGTAATAGGAAAACTCGGTATAGTCGCCGTGGTAGCAGGAGATCACGTGATCGGAGGCGCCGGCGGTCCTTTTTTCCGCCGGGACCACGGGCGTTTCGTACGCGTCGGTGAGGATCAGCCTGTCATAGCTTTCGTAGAGGCGGATCGAATCGCTGATCAGATAGAGGATCTCCTCGGAGGAGAGGGGGTTGCGCAAGCCGTTTTTCCGGTCGCCGAGCAGGGTCCGGCTTTTGGCGGGGGTGAAGAAGGCGAGCGCTTTTCCCTCCGCGGAGCCGGTCTCGTACTGATACGGGGAAAACTTCTTTTCCATTTTTTTCTGTTCGGCGGGCGCGCCGAGCGCAAAAAAACGCTCGTTGATCCGCAGGTTCTCCGGCGCCGTTTTCGCCTCTGCGGGACGTGAGACGAGGAACTTGGTCCATCCGAACAGGAGCGCGGAAAAAAAGAGGATAAACGCGACGGCGGGAAGCAGGATGGTCGCTGTTTTTTTCATTGCGGCGCCTCCTTTTGCGGGAAGACGACCGTGACCGCCGTGCCGCGCTCCGGCTCCGAGTCGAAGGCGAGCTCCGCCCCGTGGGAGAGGACGATCTGCCGGCAGAGGGCAAGCCCCAGCCCCGCGCCTCCCTCGGCGCGGGAACGGCTCTTATCGGTGCGGTAGAAGGGCTCGGTCACGTGGGCGAGCTGCTCCTTTGTCATCCCTTTGCCGTTGTCGGAAACGGAGATGCGGTTTTCTCCGGCGGAAAGGACGACCTCTCCGCCCGGCCGGCAGGCCTTGATCGCGTTTTCCGTCAGGTTGTAAAGGAGCATCGACAGGAGCGTAGCGTCCCCTTCCGCGCTCCCCGCGCCGGGCAGGACGCGCAGCGTCACGCCGCGCTCCTTTGCCGGCGGGGCGAGGCGGGCCGCGGTATCGGCAAGCAGGGCGGCGAGATCCACCGTTTCCTTTTGGAGCGTGTTCTCCCGCAAAAAGGCGGAGTCCAGCAGTTTTTCGGAGATCCTTTTCAGCCGGTCGGTCTCGGAGACGATCCGGAGCGCCGCGTCGCGGCGTTCCTCCTCCGGGACCGCCGCCTTTTCGATATACTCCGCAAAGCCGCGGATCGAGGTCAGCGGCGTGCGCATCTCGTGCGCCATATTGTCGACGAGCGCCTGCTTGCGCTCGGCGTCGTCGGCCAGCTCCTCCATCTGGGCGCTGACCTTTTCCACCATCTGATTGAAGCTCTTTGCGAGCGCGGCGAACTCGTCCTTGCCGCTCTCCTCCGCCGCGACCGTCCTGTCTCCGGCGGCGATCCGCTCGGTCGTAACGCGCAGCTTTTCCAGCGGCAGGGAAAGGCGCTTCAGGAGAAGGAGCAGGAAAACGGCGAGAAAGAGGGAAACGCCCGCCGCCACGGCGGCGTAGGTCAGCATCAGGGAGGCGAACTCCCGGTCGAGGTCCCCGGCGTAGCGGCCGTAGAGGAGCCGGTAGCGCCCCTCGCCGATCTCCCCGGAGATCAGGATCCAGCGGTCCTCTTCCTCTTTGATCTGGGTGATCGTACCGTTCTCCGGGAGAGGCGGCGTTTCGCCAAAGGAGGAAAAGACCTCCCGATCCCCCTCGAAAAACGCGAGGGAGACCCGCTGCTTTTCGTAGTTCTGCGCGTAGGACTGCATCAAAAGCTTCGGGGAGGTGCCGTTTTCCGCCTCCTCCATGTCGTGCAGATCCCGCTCAAAGGAACGCGCCAGATAGCGCTCCTCCGCGAGACAGGCGTTCTCGGTATTCTCCACGCTGCGCCCGTAGGTATAGAAAGCAAGGGAAAAAAGCCCCGCGTAAAGACAGACGAGGAAGAGCAGAAGGGTCACAAGATAGGTCCGCTGCCAGAAACGCCTCCGCACCTCACACCTCCAGCCGGTATCCGGTCTTGAAGACCGTTTTCAGCCGGTCTTCCAGACCCAGTTTTTTGCGCAGACGGCGGACGTGCGTGTCCACCGTGCGGTTTTCTCCGTCAAAATCGTGGCTCCAGACAAGATAGATCAGCTGCTCGCGGGAGAGGGCGAGGTTGCGGTTGACGATCAGCGCTTCGAGAAGATCATACTCCTTCGGCGTCATCTCGACTTCCTTTCCTCCCTTGCTGACCCGCCGGCTGTCAAAGTCCACCGTCACGTCGTCGAAGGAAAAGGAGCGCCTCGGTCCTCCGGCGCGCCGGAGGACGGTATCCACCCGCTGCACGAGCTCGAGGATTTCAAAGGGCTTGACGATATAGTCGTCCGCGCCGAGCCGGAGACCCTGCAGCCGGTCCGGGAGGGCGTTTTTCGCCGTTACGAAGATGACCGGCGTCTTCGTTCCGCGCAGCTCCCCGATCACGTCGAAGCCGGAGAGCCCGGGGAGCATCACGTCGAGCAGGATCAGATCGAAGTGCTCCGTCTGCGCGCGCAGCGCCGCCTCCTCGCCGTCGTAGAGCTGGGTACACTCGTGCCCCACAAGACGCAGGTTTTTCATTATGAGGTCGTTGATCTGGATCTCGTCTTCCACGATCAGGATCCTTGCCATGCCGTTACCTCCGTTTTTCCGTTCCCCGCGCACGGGGCGGTCCGGTTTTATTGTAGCAGACAGGCCCGCGTTTTGCAAGCCGTCCCCTTTTATCTTGATTCTAATTCCCGGTTGTTGCAGAGTTGTGACAAAAAAACGGTTTTTTGAAAATTTGAAAAAAGAAAGAGAGATGCCGGAAAACCGAAAAATACAATCGCGAATGTTGAAAAAAAGATTCCCTTTTTCCTTTTTTTCCGTTATACTGTATCTGTAAACGACGCCGGCCGGAACAGGAACGCCGGAAAAGAGAAAGGAATCTGTATGAAAAAGATACCGCTGCTTGTGCTGTTCGGGCTGATCTGCCTTGCGCTGGCCGCCTGCGGGGAAAAGCCCGCCGGCGCCCCCGGCGATACGTCCTCCGCGCAGCCCGATCCGGCGGAGGCGCCGGACGAGATCACGGGATATTACGAGATCTCCCGCGAGGAGTATCTCGATAAAACGGCGGCGGGCTACGTCTCCAAGCTCGTTTCCTTCACGACCGACTACAAGTTCGTCTGGAACAAGGACGGCACGCCCCGCATCGCGCTCCCGGACGAGTGGTACCGGGTCTGCGCGGGCAGCGACACGCCGAACAACCCCTACCATCAAAAGGTCGCCAAGCTCTTTTACAACGGGGAGGAAAAGCTCTACGAGCTCTGGATCGCCGACGCCTTCGGCATCGATATCCTCGACCAGTACATCCTGCGCGATATGTTTGAAAAATACGGCACGGTCACCACGAAGACGATCACCGAGGACTGGGTGAAGTACGACGTCTACGATATGGGCGGCGGGCAGCGCTCGGTCGGCGCCTACGCCCTCGCCAAGAACAAAAGCTACGTTTCCCCCTTCCTCGGCCGCGCCGAGTACGGCAACCGCTACCCGTGGTGCGAGGAGCCGTGGATCGAAAACAACACCCTCGGCATGGTCGCGGCGGGGATGCCGAACGCCGCGCTGGATCTTTCCGCGGTCTTCACCCCGGTCACCGGAGACTCCGATAACGTCTACTGGGGCGACTTTATTATCGCCATGTATTCGATGGCGTACTTCGAGTCGGATATCCCCGCGTTGATCCGGAACGCCGCGCAGATCTTCCCGGAGGACTCCTGGCAGCGGACGGTCGTGGAGATGTCCTTTGACCTCTGGCGCAAGTACCCGGACGACTGGCGCTCCGCGATCGTCGAGGCGGAGAAGACCTGTACCCGCCGCGGGTATTACTACCACACCGACCGCGCGCTGCACGAGCAGGGCCGGGTGGATATCAATATCGCGTTCTCGCTGCTTGCGCTCCTCTACGGGGACGGGGATTTCCTGGCGACAAGCCGGATCTTCTCGCTCTCCGGGTACGACGCCCGCGGCGTCATGTTCCTCCCTGTGCTCGGGATCATCGGCGGTCTCTCCTCTCTCCCGGAGGAGGCGCACGAAAAGATCTGGCAGGACGGCAAGGGCTATATCGTCAACAAGCCGGTCGAGGAAACGAAGGACAACACCGGCCTCTGGATGTGCCACCTCGGCAACCCGGAACGCTACTACCTCTCCGATCTGATGGAAATGTTCCGCGAAAACTTTGAAAAGGTGCTCCTCGCCTCCGGCGGCCGGATCGAGGGGGATACCTACTACGTTCCCAAGACCGCGATGCGCGTTGCGGACACGCTGAAGCTGGCCGACCCCGACTTTGAGAGCGGTACGCTCGATTCGTGGACGGTGAAGGGGAACGCCTCTCTCACCTCCTACGCCTACTTCGGCGACTGGGCGCTGCAGGTGAACGGCGCCGGCGAGGGAACGAGCGAAGCATATACGACCCTCACGGGACTGATCCCCGGCAAGACCTACCGCGCCTCCTTCTACGCGATCGCCGCGCAGAACGCCACCGCGCTGATCTACGCCCGCGCCCCGGGCGCAGAGGGGACGCAGCACGTCTCGGTCAGCGGACAGTCCGAATACGTGCGCCGGGAGCTCGTTTTCACCGCCCTCGGCGAGACGATGGAGCTCGGGCTGATGCTGCGGGACGAGCCCGCCTACCGCTGCGCGATCCTCGACGATCTCCGCGTGGAGCGGATCTTCGAGCAGACGCCGGAGGGGATCGGGGAGGTGACCGTTTCCTCCAAAACGGCGGAGGACGGCAGCTCGACCGGCCGGATCCGGGTGAAGGTCGAGGGCTCGCATGAAGAGGAAGAGGTCTTCCTCAAGGTGAACTTCGCCAATCCGGGCGGCTCCATCGTGGACGGCGCGATCTCCGTCAACAGCAACTTCTTCGGCGCCGTTCCGTTCTATAAAACCGGCGACGCCGGCGAGGAGGGCTCCCGGGACTACGTTTATATCCCGGTCGTCCTGCGGCGGGAGAGCAATTCGGTCGATATCGACGTCGGCAGCGACTCGATCATCCTCTACGGCGCCGAGGTCGTAACCGTCAAAGACCGGCTCCGTACCTGCGATTGACAGAGAGGAGAATGATATGAAAAAACTCGGATTTCTCTTTCTTTTCCCCTTTCTCCTTCTTCTCCTCTGCGCGATCCCAGCGGGCGCCGCGGGAACGGCGGAGGTCGTCTATCTGAAAAACGGCGGGACGGGGGACGGCTCCTCGCCGGAAGCGGCCCTCGGCTCGATGAAGGACGCGTACGCCGCGCTCGACCTCACCAAGGCGTGTACCGTCGTCGTCTGCGGCGAGTACACGCAGAGCAAGACCTTCCAGCATACGGCCGCTTACGGCGGCAGTGTGACCCTGACCTCCGTGTGGGACGGCGTGGACTACCGCAAAACGGCGGGCGCCGTTTATATCACCGGGGAGTTCCGCTACGTCTGCACCGGCGCCGTTACCGTCCGGGATCTCGACTATCATCTGACCGGAAAATACTATTTCGTTATCGCGCAGCACTATCCCTTCGTCCTCGATACCGGCGTGCGGATGGAGAGCGAAAACGCCGGATTTGACGGCTCCGCCGTCGCAAGCGCCTTTACCATCCTTGCCGGTTATCAGAACGGCCAGGCAACGGTCGACGGCGGCAAAAAACCGCCGACCGCCGTCAGCAAAAACGCGTCCGTTACGGTCCGCAGCGGCTCCAACCTCGTGATCGGCGCGTTCTCCCGCCAGATCAAAAACCAGAAGCTGACCGGTGTCTCCACCGTTACGGTGGAAGGGAACGCCGAGGTCGGGATCCTCTATTACGCCCCGATCGACGCGGCCTTCGACGTGACCGCCGGGGCCGTGATCAACGTCCGGGAGCACGCCAAAGTAGGGATGATCTGCGGCGGCACAAGCAAGGGAACGCTCGGCTCGGTGACCCTCAACTGGCTCTCCGGCGAGATCGGAGAGTTCTCCCCCGCCGGCGGCGGCGCGGAGACCTCCGTCAAAAACGGCTATCGGCTTTCTTTCAGCGCGCACTCCGCCGCAAAGGAGACCTTCGCCGTCGTTACCAAGCTCTTTCAAAACAACAAAGAGGTCTCCTACGACCTGCCCGCCGCCCCGGAAACCGAGCCCCTCCCCTCCTCGCGCAAGACCCCGCGGGTCGAGCCGCCCCTGGACATGAGCGTGTCCGGGAAAACCGAGGAGCCCTCCTCCGCCTTCCCCTTTTGGGTGATCCCCGCCGCCGCGGCCGCCGTCGGCGCCGCCGTGATCGCTTTCGCTCTCGCGCGGAGGAAAAAGAAAGGATAAAGTCTTGCTTTTCCGGAGAAAAGCAGACACCTGCTTTTCCGAAGAAACGTAGGCACCTACTTTTCTGAAGAAAAGTAGGCAAAAGACTTTTTGAAAAGGGAAAAGGAATAGAGAAAGCGTATTCACAGCAAAAGAAATACGAAAGCCGACCCGGTAAGCGTGGGTCGGCTTTCTGTTTTAGCGGAAGGTAATTGATCCCTCTTTTCGATTGCTTCTATCTTTGGCTCTCTTGTGTAAAGGGAGCTGTCAGCGGAGCTGACTGAAGGATTGTAAAAAAAGAAAAAAACGCCGCTCCGTTCCGATCGGCGGCGTCCGTCAGACAATCCTTCCACCGCAAGCGGTCCCCCTCCCTTTACAC
>CAMKAU010000060.1 GCA_946410595.1 uncultured Clostridia bacterium | reverse complement strand
GTTCGCTGAAGGGCAGGATGACGATCGTCCTCACGACCCACTATATGGAGGAGGCGGAGGCGCTCTCCGACCGGATCGGGATCATGACGGGCGGGCGGCTCTTGTTCGTCGGGACAAAGGAGGAGCTTTTTGCCCGGACGGGGAAGGGGAGCGTGGAAGAGGCGTTTTTAGAGATCGTTTGCGGAGGTGGAGACCATGAATAAAGGATCGTTTGCCCGCACCGTTACGCTGGCAAGGCGCAACGCCCTTGAGATCCTGCGGGATCCGCTGTCCTTTGCCTTTCTGCTCGGGATGCCGCTTTTGATGGAGATCCTCTTCTATTATCTCTTTCACAAGCTGACGGCGCAGTTCGAGATGAAGGTCCTCGCGCCGGGGATCGTCGTGTTCGCGCAGGCGTTCCTCTCCCTTTTCTCGGGGATCCTGATCAGTACCGACCGCAACACGGCCTTTCTCACCCGTCTCTACGTTTCCCGCGCAAGGGCGAGCGAGTTCGTCCTCGGGTACACGCTTTCGCTGCTGCCGGTCACGCTGCTGCAGTCTTCGCTTTTCTTTGCCGTCGGCGGGATCCTCGATCCCTCCGTCTGGAGCGCGCGGATGATCGCGGCCGTTCTCGTCAGTCTGATCCCGGCGATCCTTTTCATCGGCTTCGGGATCCTCATCGGCTCGCTGTGCGGCGAGCGTTCGGTGGGGGGTGTCGCTTCCATCGTGATCGTGGGGCAGTCGGTGCTCAGCGGAATGTGGTTTCCGCTGGAGGGGCTGGACGGCGGCATCGTCACGGTCATGAAGGTTTTGCCGTTTAAGAACGCCTCCGACCTTGTCCGCGCCGTCGCGCTCGGGGAGGGCGCCTTCGATCCGGCGCCGCTTTGCATCGTTCTCGCCTATGCCGCCGCGATCTACGCCCTCGGCGTCTTCGTCTTCGGCCGGAAGATGAGCGCGCGGTAAACGCCCGGGGAGCGTTTTTTCCCGCTTCTCTTTCTCTTGACGGAGCCGCCGCTCTGCGGTATAATGGAAAAAACGAACGAACGAGGGATTTTTATGCTGATCAAAAACGCGATGATCCACGACGGCGTGAACAAAACGCCGTACAAGGGCGATATTCTGATCCGGGACGGAAAGCTCGTTTCGGTCGGAGAGGAGGCCGCGGCAAAGAAAGGGGAAAAGGTGATCGACGCCGAGGGGCTGTTTGCCTACCCCGGCTTTGTCGAGGCGCACAGCCACCTGGGCCTTGAAAACTACGGCGGCCCGACCGGCGGAACGAACGACGTCAACGAGATCACCGACGTGATCGCCCCGCATCTCCGGGGGATGGACGGCTACTATCCGCACGACGCGGCGATCCGTACGGCGCTGGCGAGCGGGGTAACGACCGTCGCCGCCGGCCCCGGCTCGGCAAACGTCCTGGGCGGCACCTTTTTTGCGGTCAAGACCTTCGGCAACACCGTGGAAGAAGCGACGGTGAAGGAGCCGGTGGGGATGAAATGCGCCTTCGGCGAAAATCCGAAGCGGCTTCACCGGGACAAGTGCCTCTCGACCAGAATGACGACCGCCGCCAAGCTCCGCGAGGCGCTTTACGCCGCGAAAGAGTACATGACGCGCAAAGAGCTGGCGGGCGACGATCTCTCCAAACTTCCGAAATATAATATCAAACACGAGGCGCTGATCCCCGTCCTGACCGGGGAGATCCCGCTCAAGGCGCACGCGCACCGCGCCGACGATATTATGACCGCCCTGCGGATCGCCCGCGAGTTCGGCGTCCGCATCACCATCGAGCATTGTACCGAGGGGCATCTGATCTTAAACGAACTCAAGGCCGCCGGGGTACGGGTCGCCGTCGGGCCCACGCTCTCGAGCGCGTCGAAGCTCGAGCTGATCCACAAAACCTGGGAAACGCCGGGTATTCTCGCCGCGGCGGGGATCCCCGTTTCGATCATCACAGACGCGCCGGTCATCCCGCAGCAGTATCTCTCCCTCTGCGCCGGGCTCGCGGTCAAGGCGGGGATGGATCCCTTCCTTGCTTTGCAGGCGATCACGATCAACCCCGCCCGCCACCTCGGGATCGAGGACCGGGTCGGGTCGCTCGAGCCGGGCAAGGACGCCGACGTCGTTCTGACAAACGGCGATCCCCTGGTCAGCGACACCGCCGTCGTCCGCGTTATCCTCAACGGCGAGGTCCGTGTCTGACGGATTTTCGGTTAAAAAACAGCCGCCGCGTGCCGGAAAGGGCGCGCGGCGGCGTTTTTTTTCAGGACGCTTTCGGCTTCGGGGGCACGGTCGGGATGCGGATCAGGATCTCCGTTTCCTCTTTGCGGTCGGTCCGCTCGGTCTGTACGTTCACCCCCGCGCCGCGCATCACCTCGATCGCGCGGTCGAGAGTGTTGAAAAAGAGGCGCACGTCGTGCAGCACGAGGATCTGCCTGCCTTCCTTTCCCTCCGCCGCGCGTCCGGCGTCGGAGGGCTCTCCCTCGAGGATGCGGGTCACGAACTGCTCGGTCGCCTCCCCTCCCATCCCCTCGGAGCAGATACGCTTGAGAGCCATCCGGCGCTGCTCGTCGCTTTTCAGGCGTAAGAGAGCCGCCACGTGCCGCCGGGAGAGGGAGTTGGAGATCACGGCGGCGCGTTCCTCCTGCGAGAGGCGCAGAACGGAGAGCTTGCGCCCCACCTCCTCCTCGCTGCAGGAGAGCTTTCTCGCCACCTCCGCCCGGGAGAGGGAATAGATGTCGATCAGCGAGGCGATGGCGTTCGCCTCCTCAAACATATTGAGGTCTTCGCGCACGACGTTTTCGGTCAGGGCGATCTCCGCGCTGCGCCGGCTGTCGGTGTTGACGATGATACAGGGGATCTCGCGCAGACCGAGCAGCCTGGCCGCGCGGAAGCGGCGCTCCCCTTCCACGATCTCGTAAAGCGGCTCGCCTCCCACAAGCCCGCTCGGCCGGACGGTAACGGGCTGGATCAGCCCGTACTGGCGGATGCTGTCGGCAAGGGAGGCGATCGTCGCCTCGGAAAAGATCCGCCGCGGCTGCGAGGGGTTCGGCTGGATCCGCTCCAGGGGGATCCCGTAGACGGCGGCGCCCGCCGGCGCCGCCACGGCAAACCCTCCGTAGGACCGGCTCTCCGGCCGGCGGTCGTTTCCGGCGCGCGCGTCCTGTTTTTTTCTTTCAAAAAGCAACATGATTTCAAGTCCTCCTGCATTTTTTGGCGTGATAAGCGCAAAACGTCTTACTGCCAACATTTTACTTTGCGCTCCGCGCGAAAAAACGCAAACCGCGTCCGCGGAAAAGGACTTTTTTTGTTTTTCTCTGTCAAAAAACGGACGGAGAAAGAAAAAAGGCGGCGCTCCGGGGAGCGCCGCCTTTTGAATAGGGAAAAAACCTAAAGATCTTGATTTACGTGTTTTTTGTCCTATTTAAATTAATATGTTCTCCGCAGAACGGGCAATCCGCTTCTGTTGTTCCTTCAAGGAAAAAGAGCTTTTCCGAACAATTGGGGCAGGAAAACTCAAAATCTTTTGCTTCAATTTTATCTTCTCGTTTGGATTCATTTTTTTCTTCTTGCCTGTATTCTTTTTTCTTCTCTTCTATTACAATCTTTTTTCCCTTTTCTTCTGTTTTCTTTTTTTCCTTTTCATCTGCATAGGCGACAAGATAAGCGCCAAGAAAGCAAAAAGGGATAGCGGCTATTAGCGATTCCAAGAGATTATCTACATTAAATTTTCCATTGTGTAAAAAATAGAACAAGATCAGCGCTGAACAAATCCCAGCAAAAAAAAGAATGATACCGATCGCCTTTAATACTTTCATTTAAAACTCCTTTTTTTAAGTTTTGAAACGGATCGTTCTTTCCCAGACATACGCGGTTTCAGAAAAGCAGACCCCGACGCGGGAACGCCCCTCAATATACTCTCTGGTAGGAGTATATAGCAATTATACTCTGTCTATCGACAATTGTCAAGAGGACGGGCATATTTTATCATAAAACCGGAAGGTGAAAGTATGATAAGTTATGAGCCGTTTTACGAGACACTGAAAAGAAAGAATATCTCGACTTACAAACTGATCAAGGATTTCGGTGTCAGCAGAAGTCTTCTTGACCGTCTGAAGCATAACAAGCCGATCAGTACGCAGACGGTAGATGATCTCTGCTCTTTTTTGAAGTGCAACGTGGAAGACATTATGACGTATCGCGACTGACCGCCAAGCCAAAAATCCCCCCATCGCCCGTGGGCGATGGGGGGATTTTACTGTTTGTATTTATTCAGGGATCAGGAGCCCGTACGCGCCGTCCTTGCGGCGGTAGACCACGCAGGTGCGGTTGTCGTCCTCCGCGTTCGTAAAGGCGAAGAACTGATGCTCCAGCAGATTCATCTGCAAAATCGCCTCGTCGACCGACATCGGTTTGGCGGGGAAGGTCTTGGTACGGATATCGAAAAAGGTTTCTTCCTCCTCCGGCTGTTCCCCTTCCGGGAAGGCGCCGGCGTGGAGGCGTTTTTCCAGGCGGGTCTTGTTTTTGCGGATCTGGCGTACCAGCGTGTCAAGCGCGGTGTCCAGCGCATTCTGGAAGGTGGCGTCCTCTTCCTCGCTGCGGAACAGAACGCCGCCGTAAGGAATGGTGATCTCAATGATCTCCTTATCTTTTTTATAGCGGAAGGTGACGGTGGCTTCTCCGTCCGGACCGAAGAACTTGTCGAGCTTGGCGAGTTTTTTCGCCGCCAGGGCCTTTTGGTCCTCTCCTACTGTCATCTGTCTGCCGATAATCGTAAGTTTCATAGGGTGCCGGTCCTTTCTTTGAATTTTTGGCGCGGAGCGCCGCGAGGCAATGATTTCATCTCCTTTCTCCTTGTTCTGTCTTTATTATAGCGCGCTTGAATGAAAAAAGAAAGACCTTTCCGTGATTTTTTGGTGATTTTATAAAAAAACGCGCTCCCGGAAAGGGAGCGCGTGGAAGAAAGACGGTCAAACCGCAACGGTCGCTTCGTCCGGCTCGGTCACCTTTTTGATATCGGCGCCGAGGGCGGCGAGCTTGCCGCAGATATTGTCGTAGCCGCGTTCGATCGAGCCGATGTTGGTGATGCTCGAAACGCCGTCCGCCGCCAGAGCGGCGATGATCAGGGCGGCGCCTCCGCGCAGATCCATGGCGCGCAGCGCGGCGGGGGAAAGCTGCGGGACCCCCTCGATGATGGCGGTCTTGCCGTTGACGACGCGGACGCTGGCGCCCATCTTCTGCAGTTCGTCCACGTATTTGAAGCGGTTTTCAAAAATCGTTTCGGTCACGTGGCTCACGCCCTCGCACAAGCAGAGCAGCGTGGCGATCTGGGGCTGAAGGTCGGTCGGAAAGCCGGGGTAGGGCAGCGTTTTGATCGTGGTTTTATCCAGCCGCCGGTCCGCGGAAACGAGGATGGACTCGTCCACCTCCTCGATCCGGGCGCCCATTTCCTCGAGCTTGGCGGAGAGGGATTCCATGTGTTTGGGGATCACGCCGTCGATGCGGACGCGACCGCCCGTCGCCGCCGCCGCGATCATGAAGGTCCCCGCCTCGATCATATCGGGGATGATGCTGTACGAGCAGCCGTGGAGCGCGGGAACGCCCTTGATCTTGATCACGTCAGTACCGGCGCCGGTGATATTGGCGCCGCAGGTGTTGAGGAAGTTGGCAAGGTCGACGATATGCGGCTCTCTCGCTGCGTTGTCGACCACCGTCATCCCGTCCGCGAGCACGGCGGCCAGGATCAGGTTGGCGGTGGCGCCGACCGAGGTAGAGTCAAAATAGACGGAGCTGCCGCGCAGGCCGTCCGCCGCCTCCGCGTCGATGAAGCCGCTGTCGGTCGATACGACGGCGCCGAGCGCTTCAAACGCCTTGACGTGCTGGTCGATCGGACGGTTGCCGATATCGCAGCCGCCGGGCCAGCCGACGTGCGCCCGGCCGAACCGCCCGAGCTCCGCGCCGATGAAGTAAGTAGAGCCGCGGATCTTGCTGATCAGTTCCGGCGGGGTCTGCCCCTGCCGGACGTTTTTCGTATTGATCTCAACGGTGGTTTTCCCGGTCATGCGGACCGAGGCGCCCATCGCCCGGAGGATCTGGAGGGTGATCTCCACGTCGCTGATGGAGGGGACGTTTTCGATCACGCAGACGTCCCCGGTGAGGACGGTGGCGACGAGGATGGGGAGGGCGGCGTTCTTGAACCCGCTGATCGGGACGGAGCCCTGCAGGCGCTTGCCGCCGTTTATGACGATTTTATCCATATCAATCGCGCTTGGCGCGCTTCCTTTCTGAGTTTTGAAAAAGGAAAAACGGAAAAGACCGGCGCAAAAAAGCGGCCTTCCGCGGCATAGACGTTTTATCACCGTCTAATTATAACATAACCTTTTGCAAAAAGAAAGAGTTTTTTGAAAGTTTTTTCCAAAAAGAGAAAGCCGGAGAGGGCGTCCCCGGCGGGAGCCGGCGTCCTTTACTGACAGTATACGGCGCCGCGCGGGATCGGTGCGCGTTACTTTGCCGTTTCCTGCGCGCCGAAGTAGGCGACGGCGAGATCCACGACCATCCCGTAGCTCTTCGTCCCCTCCGTGCCCTGGTACTTGAGGTAGGAGTCGTTGATCGCCTCGTTTACGGCGGCGGCGGTCGATTCCCGGTACTGTTCAAAGAACGCGGCGTACGCGCGCAGCTCCCCCAGCGCCTCGGGGGAAAGGGAGAGATACGCCTCCCGGTAGAGGGAGGAATCGGCCCCGTAGAGGGCGTTTAAGACGTATTCGAGCACCCCCAGCGCCCCGCTGTAACGGATATACGGATCGGAGGATTCCATGCAGACGAGAAATCCGATGAAATTCGCTTCATCTTCCCGGGAAACGCCCCGCTGATGCGAGAGCTCGTGCGCGGCGGTATAGGGGAGGGAATAGTCGGGGAAGTCGATATTCAGATTGGCCTCTCCCGTCAGGGGAAAGTAGATCCCCGTCGTGTGCATATAGGACATCGCAACGCTGAACGCAACGGGCTTTACGCGGGTGCGGAAGCTTTGCAGGAAGGGGTAGCGGAGATGGAGGGAGGCGTAGGCGTCGCAGAGCTTTTCGCTCATCTCGTCAAGCGAGTACGGCATCACGGAAAAGCCGGTGTCCGCGTAGACGAGATCGGGTGAAAGTCGGTTCACTTCTTCGACGAGCTTTTCCGCGGTCGCGTACAGCTCCTCCGCGCTGACCTCCCGCTTTTCCATCCCGAGACGGCGGTCGATCGAGCTCGTGCGGTAGCCGCAGGCAAAGGTGAACACGAAAAACGCGTAGAGAAAGAAGGAAGCGGAAAGCAAAGCGGAAACCATCCGCAGAAAGCCGCCGCGCCGGGAGAGTTTTTCCCACGCGACGACGAGGAACGCGACCAGAAGAAAAGGGGAGAGCAAAACCAGCGTTTCCCCGAGCGAGAAGGGGAGGGGAGAGGTGAGCTTGGCGAGCAGCATCCGGAAGACGGAGGCGATACGGTCGGTGAAAAAATCGGCGAAGGCGGCAAAACGCGCGGCGATGATCCGCAAGAGGAGAGAGAGGAGAGCGAGCCCCGCCGAAACGAAGAGAACGGGGCGGAAAAAGAAGCGGGCGGCGGAGACTTTCTCTCCGGGCTCGCCGACGGGGGTTTCCCGGTTGTTTTCGGTCGATTTGTTCACGGCCGGATACCGAACCTTTCCTGGATTTCCTCCGCCAGCCGTTTTTCCGGCGGGCAGACGGCGGCGATCTCCTCCCCCGTGAGGGGATGGGAGAAGCGGATTTCATGCGCGTGGAGCATACAGCGGGAGGCGGCGGTTTCGTCTCCGTAAAAGCCGTCCCCCGCGATCGGACAGCCGATCGCCGCGAGAGAGACGCGGATCTGGTGGGTTCGGCCGGTCCGAGGAAAGACGCGGAGAAGCGCCCCCCGCCCGTCCCTTGCGAGGACGGTGTAATCGGTGCGGGCATAGCGCCCGCCGTTTGCCGTTTCCGAAAAGACGCGCCGGATGCCGCCCTCCCCCTCCGCGCGCCGGATATACCCCTCGATCCGGCCGGCGCCGTTTTCCGGCGCGCCGTCCGTGACCGCGAGATAGCTTTTTTCGATCTCCCCGGCGGCGATCCGCGCGGAGAGGAGGGAGGCGGCGTATTTCGTTTTCGCGCAGAGGACCGCGCCGGACACGTCGGTATCCAGACGGGTGATCGGCCGGAAGACGAAGGGCTCGCCCCGCGCCGCGAAGAGGAAGGCGGCGCCGTTTGCCAGCGTGCCGCGGGGATGCCCGCGGGAGGGGTGGGTGGGGATGCCCGCCGGTTTTTCAAGCAGGAGCAGGGCGCCGTCCTCGTATAGGATGCGGATCCCGAGATCGTCCGGGAGAAGGCCGGCGTTTTTCGTTTCTCTGTCGCAGTCGACAAAGACCCTTTCCCCCGCCCGGACGGGGTCCCGCATAAAGCGCGGCTTGCCGTCCACCAGAACGCCCGTTTCCGAGCGTTTCAGTTCTTTTATGAGCTCGGCGGAGCAGCGCAGGCGGCGGGAGAGCAGGGCGCGGAGGCGTACGCCGTCTTCTTCCTTTTCCACGGTATAAAGCATGGCCGCCTCCTTTTTTCAGACTACCATCAGTATACCACAGATCGGGAAAAAATCAACACTTTCCTTCCCCCCCGTCCCTTTCCGGCGGCGCCGGAAAAAACCGGAAATTGAGAAGAAAAAATTGACAAAACCATTTGAATTTTATTTTACGGTATGATATACTTATATTTACCATGGCCGCGCGCGACGGGAGACCGGCGCAAAAAAGCATGACGGGAGATCTCTATGGAAGCGATCAGAGAATATTTTTCCGCGTTTTTTACCAATATGGCGGGGCAGTTCAAGCTGATGAAGTGGACGGACGTCCTCGACATTCTCCTTCTGACCGCGCTGCTGTATCTCTGCTACCGGTTCCTGCGGGACCGGCGAGCGGGCAAGCTCGCCTCCGGCGTCTTGTTCGTTCTTCTCCTCCTTCTCCTGTGCGAAGCGCTGGCGCTCAATACGATGCGCTTCCTTTTGCAGAACGTCGTGCAGGTCGGGATCCTTGCGCTGCTCGTGCTCTTTCAGCCGGAGCTGCGCGAGGCGCTCGAAAAGGTCGGGACCCAGCCGCTGCGCGGCATCAAGAGTCTCTCCGAGTCTAAAGACCTCGCCGCGTTCAACCGCGCCGTCAACGAGATCTGCACCGCCGCGACCGAGCTCAGCCGCTCCCGCACCGGCGCTCTGATCGTGATCGAGCGGAACACCAAGCTCGGCGATATCATCCGCACCGGCGTTCCCGTGGACGCGAACGTCAACTCCTACCTGATCCGCAATATCTTTTACGAGGGGGCGCCCCTCCACGACGGCGCCATCATCATCCGCGACTTCCGCGTCTGCGCCGCCAACTGCTACCTCCCCCTCTCGCAGAATCCGGACATCACCAAGGAGGTCGGCACCCGCCACCGCGCCGCGATCGGCATGAGCGAGGCGAGCGACGCCGTGGTCGTCTGCGTATCGGAGGAAACGGGCATCATCTCCGTCGTGATCGGCGGGGAGATGACCCGCCGCTATAACTTCCAGACCCTCAACGAAAAACTGACCCGCGAGCTGTCCGAGCTCGATCTGTTCCGGAAGATCAAAAAACACGATCAGAAGTCCGGCGCCGCGGAGGAGAAAGGGGAGGACGCCTGATATGAACGCAGAAGAGAAAAAACCGCTTGCCCGGAGAGCGGACGGAACGCAGGGCAGCAGCCGCGTCGTCAACGCCGTGGCCTTCGTCGTCTGCCTTGTGATCGCCGTTTCCGCCTGGCTCTACGTCATGCAGACGGAGAGCCCCGAATACGAGGAGACCTTCACCCGCGTGGCGGTGGAGATCGAAAACGCCTCCCGCCTTTCCCAGACGAACTCTCTTTCCGTGATCGGCGGCTGGAACGCCGAGGTGGAGGTAAAGGTCAAAGGCAAAAAATCGGATATCGTCAAGTATACGGCGGAGGATATTCTCGCCTCGGTCGACGTCGGGTCGATCACCTCGTCCGGCGTGCACGCGCTCGACGTTTCCGTCCGGCTGCCGGACCGCCTTTCCTTCGTCAGCTGCTATCCCTCCTCGATCCAGGTGGAGGTGGACTACGTAAAGACGAAGACGGTCAGGGTCGAGCCGAAGATCGTATCCGCTTCCTACGGGACGGAACGGGAGCTCGGGGATCCGGTCGCCAGTCCCGCGGAGATCACCGTGAGCGGCCCTTCCGCCGTGCTCGATACGGTCGCCTCCGCGCGCGTTTCCCTTTCTCTCGGGGAGCTGACCGGCTCGGTCGTCGCGGTCGACACCGTTACGCTGGTCGACGCGGAGGGGGAGCCGGTGGAAAACCCCTATCTCACCCTCAGCAGCGGCAGCGTTTCCGTTACCGTCCCGGTCTACGAAAAAAAGACCGTGCCGCTGAAGGTGGATTACCGGTACGGATATTTCAGCAATCTCTACTGCCGGGTCACGATCGAGCCGGCGTCGGTTACCCTCAAGGGGGAGCGCAGCGCGCTCGACGCGGTCGACTACATTCTCCTTGACACGCTGGACGAAAAGCAGATCACCTCGGATATCACCCGGAGCATCGCGATCTCCGTGCCGGAAAAAACGACGCTGGTCGACGGGATCACCTCCGCCACCGTCACGGTGGAGAATATCAATACCTCGCAGAAGACCGTGACCGTGACCGATATCAAAAAGACCGGCGGCGGCTACGAGCTTGTCACCAAGAGTCTGGAGATCCTCTTGCGGGGACCCACGACGGTCATGGACAAGATCGAAGCGAAAGACGTGACCGTTACCGTGGACCTGACCAAGCTGACGGGGACGGGCGAGATCAAAGTGGAGGCGAACGTCACGGTGGCAAGCAGCTTTGTTTACGAGCTGGGGACCTACTACGTCACCGTGAGAAAGAACTGATTTGACCGAACTGATCATAAACGATCTTATCCTCCCGCCGGACGGGGGAGAGGCCGAAGCGCGCGCCCTCGCCCGGAAACGGCTGCGGGAAAACGGGCTTCCCGACCGCGCCGAAACGGCCGTCTACCGCTGCTCGGTAGACGCCCGCCGCCGGCAGAACGTCCGGCTCGTCTGGTCCGTCCGGGTACGGACGGAGGAGGATCTTCTCCCGGCGGGAGAAGCGGAGAAAAAAGCGCTGCTGGCCCGTCTGCGCGCCAACGAGGCGGGCGAAGCGTACGATCTCTCCCGCTTTCCCGAGCGGGAGGTACCGCCGGAGGGCCCGCCCGTGATCGTCGGGATGGGACCGGCGGGGCTTTTTGCGGCGCTTCTTCTGGCCAAAAAGGGGATGCGGCCTGTCCTCCTTGAGCGGGGCGGAACGGTCCGGGAACGGATCGCCGCCCGCGACGCTTTTTATCGGACGGGACGGCTCGACCCCGACTGCAACGTCCAGTTCGGCGCGGGCGGCGCCGGGACCTTCTCG
>CAMKAU010000059.1 GCA_946410595.1 uncultured Clostridia bacterium | reverse complement strand
AGTAGGTGCCTGCTTTTCTTCAGAAAAGCAGGTCCTTTTCTTCAGAAAAGGAAGACGGTTTTTCCTCTACCTCAGCGTAATCCCGAGGGTTTTTTCGAGGTAGGAAAGGAGCTTGGAGACGGCCTTGTCGGCTTCCTCGTCGGTGATGGTGCGGTCGGCGGCGCGGAGCCAGACGCGGAAGGAGACGGACTTTTTCTTTTCGCCGAGCTGGGCGCCGCGGTAGACGTCGAAGAGCCGGACGCCGCAGAGGAGTTTTTCTCCTGCGGCGCGGAGGGCGCGTTCGATGGCGCCGACCTCCAGCTCCTCCCCGCAGACAAAGGAGAAGTCGCGGGTGGAGGAGGGGAACTTCGGCAGGGGGGTAAACTGCGGGATGCCGCCGCGCAGGGAGAAGAGCGCGTCGAGATCAAGCTCCGCCGCGTAAACGCGGGTTTCGGCGGGGAAGCCGAACCCGGCGGCAACGGCGGGGTGCAGCTCGCCGAGCGCGCCGATCGTCCGCCCGTTTGCCGAAACGGTCGCGGCGCGGCCGGGATGGAAGGTGGGGGAGTCTGTCAGCGCGGCAAAGTCCGGCTCGCCGGCGCGGGCGAGGGAGAACAGCTCACACACCGCGCTCTTGAGGCGGTAGAAATCCCCGTCGCCGTAGAAGCCGAGGACGAGGGAGACGCGCTCGTCGGGCAGCTCGTTTTCGTCCTCCTTCGGCAGATAGACCGAGGCAAGCTCGAAGATCGCGGCGGCGTCCGCGCCGCGGGAGCGGTTGCGGAGCAGCACGTCAAGCAGGGAGGGCAGGGCGGTGGTGCGCATGATGCCGGTATCCTCGCCGAGGGGGTTGCGGATCTTCACGCTGCGGCGCAGGGGGCTGTCCTCCGGCAGACGGATCCGGTCGTAGAACTTCGGGGAGATGAAGGAGAAGGTGACCGCCTCGCAGTAGCCGAGGGCGGTAAGCCGGTCGGAGACGGAGCGGCGGAACTTCTGCCGGTCAGTGAGGCCCCCGCGGGTGGTCTCTCCGCGCAGGGGGGTGGAGCGGATCGCCTCATACCCCCAGATGCGGACGATTTCCTCCGCCACGTCGTTCATGCAGCCGACGTCCCCGCGGAAGGAGGGGACGGCGATCTTCCCGTTTTTCACGGAAAAATCAAGCGAGCGGAGGATCCGTTCCATCTCCGCGCCGGGAATGTCGGTGCCGAGGAAGCGGTTGATCTTCTCCGGCTCCAGCGGCAGGACGGTCGGTTCCTTTTTGCCGGGGAAGAGGTCGACCGTCCCATCGGCGATCTCGCCGGCGCCGAGCAGGGCGACGAGCTCGCAGGCGCGGTCGAGCGCGGGCAGGCAGTTTTCGGCGCAGAGACCCTTTTCAAAGCGGGAGGAGGACTCGGTGCGCATCCCGAGGGCTTTGGCCGCCCGGCGGACCGAGCCGCCGCGGAAGTTGGCGCTTTCAAAGACGACGGTGGCCGTTTCGCCGGTGATCTCGCTGTTTTCCCCGCCCATCACGCCGGCGAGCGCGACCGGCTTTTTCGCGTCGGCGATGACAAGCATCGAGGAGGAGAGGACGTGATCCTTGCCGTCAAGCGAGCGGAAGGACTCTCCCTCCGCCGCGCGGCGGACGGTGATGGCGGAGCCCTCGAGGCACCGGTAGTCGAAGGCGTGCATCGGCTGGCCGTATTCGAGCATCACGTAGTTGGTGATATCGACGATATTGTTGATCGGGCGGACGCCGGAGGCGCGCAAGCGCATCCGCATCCAGAGGGGGGAGGGCGCGATCTTCACGTTCCGGACGACGCGCGCGGCGTAGCGCGGGCAGAGGTCGGGATCCGCGATCTGTACCGAGAGGAAGTCCGCGGTCTTTTCCTTCCCCGCGCGGAAAGCCGGTTTTTTGACCGTGAGGGTCCTGCCGAAGGAGGCGGCGGTCTCGCGGGCGAGCCCGATCACCGAGAGGCAGTCCGGGCGGTTGGAGGTGATCTCAAAATCAACGACAACGTCGGAGAGGCGCAGCGCGTCGCGGATATCCAGCCCGACGGGGGTGGCGGGGTCGAGGATGAGGATCCCGTCCTCGGCGGCGCCGGGCATATCGTGGGTCGTGAGCCCGAGCTCCGCGACGGAGCAGAACATCCCCTCGGACTCCACGCCGCGCAGCTTGCCCGTTTTGATCGTGATCCCGCCGGGCAGGGTCGCCGGCGCGACACAGCAGGGAACGACCGCGCCTTCAAAGAGGTTCTGGGCGCCGGTGACGATCTGTTTGGTCACGCCGTTCCCCACGTCCGCTTGGCAGACCCAGAGGTGGTCGCTGTTTTCGTGCCGGACAAGGGAGAGGACCTTCGCGGTTTTCACGTTCACGATATCCTCGCCGAGGATCTCAAAGCCCTCGACCTTGGAGCCGGTCGCCGTCATCCGGTCGCAGTATTCTTTCGGCGCGATGTCGCCGCAGGGGACGAAATCGGAGAGCCATTCAAGCGATAGTTTCATAAGCTCGTTCCTCCTTAAAACTGAGAGAGAAAACGGACGTCGTTTTCATAGAGCAGGCGCATATCGTCGATCTTGTAGCGGAGCATCGCGATCCGCTCCACCCCGAGACCGAAGGCGAAGCCGGAGTAGACGTCGGTGTCGATGCCGCAGTTGGAGAGGACGAAGGGATGCACCATCCCCGCGCCGAGGATCTCGATCCACCCCTCGCCCTTGCAGACGCGGCAGCCCTTGCCGCCGCAGGCAAAGCAGGAGGCGTCCACCTCCGCCGAGGGCTCGGTGAAGGGGAAGTGGTGCGGACGGAAGCGGATGCGGGTGTCCTCGCCGAAGAGCTGCTTCGCGAAGATCTCCAGCGTGCCCTTGAGGTCTCCCATCGTTACGCCGCGGTCCACGACCAGCCCCTCCAGCTGATGGAAGAGCGGGGAGTGGGTGGCGTCCACCGCGTCGGAGCGGTAGACCCGGCCGGGGGAGATCATCCGGATCGGCGGTTTCTTTTTCTCCATCGTGCGGACCTGCACCGGGGAGGTCTGCGAGCGGAGCAGGATCTTGTCGGTGATATAGAAGGTGTCCTGCGTGTCGCGGGCGGGGTGATCCTCCGGGATATTGAGGGCGACGAAGTTGTAGTAGTCGTATTCGACCTCCGGCCCCTCCGCCACTTCAAAGCCCATCCCGCAGAAGATGTCCTCCAGCTCCCGCTGGACGGCGGTCAGCGGGTGCAGCGCGCCGGAGGCGGCGGGCGCGGGGAGGGTCACGTCGATCTTCTCCGCCGAGAGTTTTTTCTCAAGCGAGGCGGCGGCGCGCTCCTTTTTCGCCTTTTCGATCCCTTCTTCGATCATCACGCGCAGGGCGTTCACCGCCTGTCCGGCGGCGGGCCGCTCCTCGGGCGGGAGCTCGCCCATCGAGCGCAGCAGCGCCGTCAGCTCGCCCTTTTTGCCGAGATAGCGGATCCGCAGCGTCTCGGGATCCAGTCCGCGGTCGGACAGCGCCGCCAGCGCCTCCGCCCGCATTTGTTCCAGTTTTTCTTTCATATCGGAAGAACTCCTTTCAGCGTTCCTTTTGAAAACAAAAAATCCGCCCGTCCCAACAGGACGAACGGAACAACCGTCCGCGGTACCACCCGTCTTCCGGAAAAGATCCGGCGCTCAAGCCCACGGCTTTTTGCGGACAGACCGGTCCGCGCGGCGCCTCGGAGGGCGAAAGGCGCGCGGCGCCCGCCGGTCCGTTTGCAGCCGGGACGGACCTCTCTGGAGGCGGGGGATGCCGTTTGCCGATCCTCGTCGTCGGCGATGCCTTATTATAGCACGGCCGTTTCGTGAAATCAACGGCTTTTCGGAAAAAAGCGGGGAAAACCCGGGAAAAAGGGGAAAAAACCCTACCGCGTCCCGGCGGTCAGACGGATCAGGAGGTCCCGGTCGTCGTCTTTCGCCGCTTTGCAGCGGCGGACGGCGCCGCACCGGCGGCAGACGTGGGTGATCACAAACCCGCGTTTGGGGTCCGGCTCGGTCTTTACCGCCTCCATCAGCCCGCCGCAGTCGGCCCGCCGGTCGCCCGGCAGCACGTCGAGATGGAGGGAGGAAAGGCAGAAGGGGCAGTGATTGCGCGAGGAGTAGCCGAGCGGCGGCACCTCCCGGCCGCAGGCCGCGCAGCGAAAGCCCTCGTCGTTCTTGCGGAAGCGTTTTTCCTCCGTGCCTTCCATAAAATGGCTCCTTTTCCTGTTTTTCGGGGTCGTATCGTTTTCCGCCCGGCGGGGCAAACTGTCAAAAAGACAAAAAAGGACGGAAAACCGGAATGAAACGAGAGTTCGGCGGCCTGCTGCCGCTTCTTTTGACCGCCTTTGCGCTGGCGGCGTTTTTTGCCATGTTCCCCGTCTCCGCGCGGGCGGAGGCGGTCGCGGTCCCCGCGGACGCGGGGGTAAACCCGGGGGAGAACGCGGCCCCGGCGGAAAACGGCGGGGACCCGGACGCGCCGGCGGACGGAGCCCTGCCCGGCGCGGGCGCGGGGGAGAGCGGGGAGCCGTCCCGCTCCTTTACCCTCGTGATCGCCGCGATCATCGCCGTGGCGGCGGTGATCCTGATCCTTCTGATGCTTCCGGGGAACGGGGAGGAACCGCGCCGGTAAACGGTTATTTGCCGACGCAGAAGCGGGAAAACACCCGGGCGACGATCTCCTCGCTGACCGAGCGGCCGTCAAGCTCCCCGAGCGCGGCGATCGCTTCCTCCGTGTCGGAGAGGACGCAGTCCTCCGGCATCCCGGTTTTCTGCGCGTCAAGGGCGCGGGCCAGCGCCTCGCGCGCGGCGAGCGCGGCGGCGTACTGCCGCTCGCCCGCCAGGGTCGCCTCCTCTCCCGGCGCCGCGCCGGAGAGAAAGAGGGACTTGATCTTTTCTTTCAGCTCCTCCAGCCCCTCGCCCGTGCGGGCGGAAAGGAAGAGAGGAGGGGAAAGGAGCGCTCCGATCGGCGCGGGATCCGCCGCGCGGGGCAGGTCGGATTTGGAGAAGACCGGCAAAACGGCGGCGCCCGCCCGGGAAAGGCGCTCCGCCAGCCGGAGAGCGTCCCCGCAAAGCGGCCGGGACCCGTCGATCACGAAAAGGACGAGCGCGGCGGCGTCCACGGCGGCCAGCGCCCGGCCGATCCCGATCCGCTCGATCTCCCCGGTCCCTTCGCGCAGGCCCGCGGTATCGCTGATCCGCAGGAGAAGATCCCCCACGGCAAGCTCGGTCGTCAGCACGTCCCGGGTGGTGCCGGCTTCCTCGGTTACGATGGCGAGCTCCTCGCCGGCAAGGGCGTTGTAGAGGGAGCTTTTCCCCGCGTTGGGGAGCCCGCAGATCACGGTGGGAACGCCCTCGCGGACGGGGGCGGTTTTTTCATACCCGGCGACCAGACGGTCCACCCGGCGGTAAGCGTCCTCCAGGACGGCGGAGAGCGCCTCCGGGGAAAGACCGGCGAGGTCCTCGTCCGGGTAGTCGATCTTTGCGCAGAGGGCGGCGGCGGCGTCGGCGAGCGCGTCGGCGACGGCGGAAAGCTCCTCTTTCAGCTTGCCCGCCGTGCCGGAGAGGGCGAGCTTGAGCTGCCCCGTCGTCTTCGCTTCGAGGAGGTCGGCGAACGCCTCCGCCTCGCAGAGATCCATCTTGCCGGAAAGCAGCGCCCGGCGGGAGAACTCCCCCGGCTCCGCCGGTCTCGCGCCGGCGGCGAAGAGCGCGCGCAGGACCTCCCGCTGCAAAAGGACCCCGCCGTGGCAGCAGATCTCCGCCACGTCCTCCCCCGTAAAGGAGGCGGGGGCGCGGTAGAGAACGGCGATCCCGTGATCCCGCATCCCGCCGGCGCACAGGATCTCCCCGTACACCGCGCGGCGCGGCGGCTGCTCGGCGAGGCTTTTTTTGTTTTTGGGGAAAAAGACGGCGGAGGCGACGGAGATCGCCTCCGGTCCGGAAACGCGCAGGAGCGCGACCCCGCCCTTGCCGGGCGGGGTCGAAACGGCGGCGATCGTGTCGCGGCGCGGCATATCAGTCTTCCGCCGCGTCCTCTCCCTCGACGGCTTTCCTGCCGTCCGAGAGGAAGATCACGACCTTGCGGTTGTTGTCCGCGCCGACCGAGCGGGTGGAAACGCCCTCGATGCCCTGAACCTCCGAGTGGATGATGCGGCGCTCGTAGGGGGTCATCGGCTCCATCGTTACGCTGCGGCGGTACTTTTTCGCCTTGGCGGCCATCCGGCGGGCGAGCGCGCGGAGCGCCTCCTCGCGTTTGGCGCGGTAGTTTTCGATATCGATCGTCACGCGGCCTTCCCCGTCGGACTTCTTCGCGCGGATCTGCGCGAGGTTGGCGAGATACTGGAAGCCGTCCAGCGTCTCCCCGTGGTGGCCGATCAGGAGCGTGGCGTCCTCGCCGTAAACGACGACGCGGCGCATCCCGTCCCCGTCAAGGAACATCTCGGCGCGGGCGGAAAGCTCCAGGTCGGAGAGAACCTTACGGACGAACAGCAGCGCCGGCTCGTTTTGCAGCTCGGCCGCCGTTTCGGCGATCATGGGCATCGGCTTCGCCTCCGGCAGGGGGGCGCGCTGCTTCTGCTGCTTTGGCTGCTTCTGCTGCTGCGGTTTTTGCTGTTTTTGCTGCTGCGGACGCTCCGGCGCGCGGGCGGCGTCCGGCTGCTTTTTCTGGGGGGAGAAGAAGTCGCGCTGGAACTTCCCGCCGTCCCGGACGGGCTTTTCCTCCGCCTTCTTTTCCTCTTCTTTTTCCTCTTCCACACGGTAAACGCGCACCTCGGCGGGCAGCTTTTTCAGGCCGAAAAGCCCGCCCTTCCGCGCGTCGGCGACGATCTCAAAGGTATAGCCGTTTTCCGTCAGATCGTCGACCCCGAGTTGCTTTTTCGCGTTTTCCAGCGCTTCCTGCGCCGTTTCGCCCGTGGCGATAAAATCCTTCAGATCTTCCATTTTATTCCTCTTTTTTATTTCAGTTTGTAGCGGGGGCCCCGGTCGTCCTTCAGGCGGGGCGCGTCCGGGTTCTCCGGCTCCGCGGCGCCGCCGTCCTCCGGCTCGTCCGGCTCCGGTACGCGCGGCGGGAGCTCGTCCTCGTCGTCAATGTGGTGCAGGGAGCGGGGGCGCGGCCGGTCGGGATCGTAATCGGACGCTTTTTTCTTTTTCGGCGCTTTGCCGGCGAGCTGCCGCTCCGCCGCCTTGTAATCCTCTTCGGTAAACTTCGGCAGCGGCATCACCTTCGCCAGAATGACCGTCTGCGCGGCGTTGAGAACGTTCTGGTAGACCCAGTAAACGCCGATCGCGCCGGCGAACATAAAGGAGAAAAAGGTGGACATCAGCGGCATCGTGAAGTCCATGATCTTGCCGGACGCCTGCGCGTCCGCGGAGGCGGCGGCCGCCGCGCCCTGCTGCGGCATGAACTTCCGCGAGAGCTTCATCCCGAAGAAGGAGGTGACAAAGACGGTCAGCGGGATCAGCCAGAGCCAGCTCGGGACCGAGAACTGCGGCGTTTCGGCGAGATTGAGGCCGAACAGTTTGAAGTTGAGGGAGGTGATTTTGCCGTATTCGGCGAGGGAGGCGATCGCTTCGGGAACGGCGTCGCCCAGCTTGTGGATCCGGTCGACGAGCTCGATCTCGTTTGCCGCGGTAACGGTCTTGGCGGTTTCGCCGAGCTTTTCAAGAGCCGCCGTCACGTCGGCGGAGTTGAGCGTTTCCACGATCTTTGCGACCGTGTCGGAGGACAGCCGCGCGATATAGGTCAGCGGGAGCCGCACGATCTGGTAGAGCGCGATGATAACGGGGAACTGGACGAGCAGCGGCAGGCAGCCGGAAAAGGGGGAATAGCCCTGCTGCTGGTAGAGCTCCATGATCTCGCCCTGCATCTTCTGCTGGGTGGGACGGTCGGTCCGCCCGGCGTAGCGTTTGCGGATCGCCATCTCCAGCGGGCGGAGAGCCGCCTGCTTTTGCTGGTTTCTCTGCTGCTTGATCGCCAGCGGCAGCATCACGATCTTCACGAGTATCGCAAAGAGGAGCAGCGCCACCGCGTAGTTGCCGGTGAAGTCGTAAAACCAGCGCATCGGATAGGCGAAGGGGAAGGCGATGTATTCTAATAATTTGCCCATAGCTTGTCCCTTTCGGGAGTCCTTTCGTTTTTGTTATGACCCGGCAGGCCGGTTTTCCTTTCTGCGCGGAACGGGGTCGTGCCCCCCGCGGCAGAAGGGGTTGCAGCGCAGCACTCTCCTCACGGTGAGAAAAAGACCGCGGAAAAAGCCCCATTCGGCAAACGCCTCCAGAGCGTATTCGGAGCAGGAGGGGGTAAACCGGCAGGAGCGCGGCAAAAGCGGGGAGAGAAATCTCCGGTAGAGCCGGATCAGCGCGATGCAAAGATATTTCATTCCGTTTGCGGGCCTGTCGGCGCCGCTTCTTCTTTCAGCATGCCGAGCTTGCCGAGCGAGCGGGCGAGATCCCGCGTTACCTCGGCGAGGGTGGACCGGGCAAGAGGTTCTCTCGCCGCGATCACGACAAGGTGCCCCGGGCGGATCCCGGGGTTTTTGTCAAGCGAGCGGTACGCCTCCCGCAAGAGCCGCTTGGCGCGGTTCCGGGTCACGGCGTTGCCGTTCCTTTTTCCGACCGACAACCCCACACGGTTGAGACAGGTCTTTTCGGGGTTTGCGCGGCGCAGCTTTTCCGCTTTGAAGTCCCGGAGGACAAAAACGGTCAGGCGGGCCGTGCCGGCCTTCCTTCCTTTGGAAAAAGTTTTGACGTACAGATGGTTTTCGGTGATCGGATACAGCTTCATTTCGGTTCGCTTCCGTCGGTGGGATTTTTGCGAAAAAGAATGAGAAAGGCGGCGCCGGTCTGTTCCGTGCTGCCGCCCCGTCCGCTTTTAATAGGTGAGTCTCGCTCTGCCTTTTGCGCGTCTTCTCTTGAGAACTTTTCTTCCGTCGGCAGTTTTCATTCTTTTACGGAAGCCGTGCTCTTTCTTGCGCTGGAGCTTTTTCGGCTGATAGGTCCTGAGCATTGTTTGCACCTCCTTCAACGAGATCGGAAGCGGGTTTCCCGCGCTGTATATGGATCGACTTTGTTATTATGCCACACAAGAAGGCCGTTTGTCAAGGGGTTTGGCGTATTTTCCGCCCGGCGGGAGCCGGGCGAAGCCGCGCTCCGGCCGGGCGCGGCAACGGGATCCGCCTCCGGCGGGCGATACCGCTTTGCCGGCGGGTGACGGTTACAAACAAAACGCATATTCTGCTACGGGCGTTTATCCCGGGCAAAAGCGGGGAAGAATAGAGGCAGAGAGGCGGGGGAGCGCGGGAAAACCGCCGGGGCGGCGGCCGCGCGGCGAAAAGCTCCCGCCGGAAAGGAAAAAACGATGAACAACATACACAGAGGGGAGATCTACTACGCCGACCTCAGTCCGGTGGTCGGCTCGGAGCAGGGCGGGATGCGGCCGGTGCTGATCATCCAGAACGACGTCGGCAACCGGTACAGCCCGACGGTGATCGCCGCGGCGATCACCAGCCGCACGGAAAAGGCGCGGCTGCCGACCCATATCGGCGTTCCCTCGCGGGAGACGGGTCTGTCGCGCGACTCGGTCGTGCTGCTCGAACAGATCCGCACCCTCGACAAGCGGCGGCTCCGCGAGCGGCTCGGCCGGCTGGACGAGCGGATGATGGCCGAGGTGGAGCGGGCGATCTCCGTCAGCTTCGGGCTTTCTCCCGCTTCCCGCGCGGGCGCGTCCTTTTCCGCTTCCGCCGCCCTCCGCGCGGCGCCGGAGCGCCGCGGCGAGGAACGGATGCCGCGCGCCGGAAGACCCGCGGCGGTTGCCGCCTCCCTCCCGCCGGAGCGCCGCGGCGAGACCCCTATGCCGCGCGCCGGAAGGCCCGCGGCGGTTGCCGCCTCCCTCCCCCCGGACGGGCGCCCCACGTGAGGCGCCCGTTTTTTTCTTTGCGGTTTTTCCTTTTTCGCTCCCCGCCCTTGATTTTCCCGCCGGACGGTGCTAAAATAAAAAAGGAAAAAAGAAAAACGGAGGAAGCTTTTCATGGCTCTTGTTACCAGTACCGAACTCTTCAAAAAAGCGTACGAGGGCGGATACGCCGTCGGCGCTTTCAACGTCAACAATATGGAGATCGTCCAGGGGATCACCGAGGCGTGCCGCGAGGAAAAGGCGCCCGTGATCCTGCAGGTCTCCAAGGGCGCGCGCGCCTACGCAAACCACACCTATCTCGTTAAGCTCGTCGAGGCCGCCGTGATCGAATGCCCCGAGATCCCGGTCGTCCTGCACCTCGACCACGGTCCCGACTTCGAGACCTGCAAGGCGTGTATCGACGGGGGCTTTACCTCGGTGATGATCGACGGCTCCTCCCGTTCCTTTGAGGACAACATCGCCCTGACCCGCAAGGTCGTCGACTACGCCCACGCGCACGGCGTCGTCGTGGAAGGGGAGCTCGGCACCCTCGCCGGAATCGAGGACGACGTGAAGGTCGAGGAGGGCGCCTCCTCCTACACCCGCCCCGAGGAGGTCGAGGAATTCGTCTCCCGCACCGGCGTCGACTCGCTTGCGATCGCCATCGGCACCTCCCACGGCGCCTACAAGTTCAAGCCCGGCACCAAGCCGCAGCTCCGCTTTGATATCCTCGACGAGGTCGCCCGCCGTCTGCCCGGCTTCCCGATCGTGCTCCACGGCTCCTCCTCCGTTCCGCAGCAGTTCGTCGACCTGATCAACCGTTACGGCGGCGCGATGCCCGGCGCGATCGGCATCCCCGAGGAGCAGCTCCGCGAGGCCGCCCGCCGCGCCGTCTGCAAGATCAATATCGACTCCGACCTGCGCCTCGCCATGACCGCCTCCATCCGGCAGTTCTTTGCCGAACACCCGGACAAGTTCGACCCGCGCGAGTATCTCAAGCCCGCCCGGCAGAACATCAAGGAGATGGTCCGCCACAAGCTCGTCGACGTCCTCGGCTGCAACGGCAAGGCCTGAAAAAACGATCCGGAAGCGGACGCGGAAAACCGCGTCCGCTTTCTTTGGGGGAAAGATGAAATATACCAGAACGTTTACCGTCCATTCGCACGATATCAGCGCCGCGGGGTATCTCCGGCCCACCGCCGTTTTGCGCGAGATGCAGGAGACCGCCGAGTACGCCACGGCGGCGGACGGCCCCTCGATGGACGAGCTCCGGGCGCGGGGGTACGCCTACGTCGTCGCGCGGATGACCGTCAGTCTATACGGGGATCTCTTTGCCGGGGACACGGTGGAGGGCGAAACCTGGGCCGCCGACCTCGGCGGGCCCCTTACCTGCGGCCGCTGCTACCGGCTGCTGCGGGACGGCGCGCCGATGGCGGAGGCGGTCGCCTCCTTTGCGCTCCTCGATCTCGCCGCCCGCCGGCCCGTGCGCGTCTCCTCTGTCCCCGTCAACTACCGCACGGACGAGCTGCTCGAGCTCGACCTCCCCGCCCGGCTCACCCTCCCCCCGCGGGAGCGCTTTTCCCTTGTCGGGGAGCGGCCGGTTTACTATTCCGAGACCGACCGCAACGGACACATGAACAACACCCGCTACGCCGACCTCGTCTGCGATTTTCTCCCCGCCCCGCAGACCCGCCGCCCCGTCCGCTTCTCCCTCTCTTACCTCTCCGAAGCCGCCGCCGGCGAAACGCTCAAGGTCTACCGCGCCGACGCGGGGGACGGCGTCTTCTTCTTCCGCACCGTCCGGCGGGACGGAAAAACCAATCTGGAAGCCGAAATCGTCACGGAGGAGAATTGAGCCGCGCTCCTGACGACGCGCGGCAATGAAATCCGCCTTCGGCGGATGATATCCACCCTCCGGGCGGATGAAATCGCTCTGCGAGCGATGAAATCCGCCGCTTTGCGGCGGGTGACGGGTACAACCAAAAAACGCGGCAGGAGCAAGCCCCTGCCCTACATATAGGAAATAACTCTATTGGTGTAGGGCGGGGGTTTATCTCCCGCCGTCCCGCTCCGTTTTCTCTGTACGCATTGTTCGCACCTTTGCCTCCCTCTTGAGGGCCCGAATCCCCAAAAGGTCCTCCGGACCTTCCCGGGGACCCCGACGGGCCGGTGGCTCGCGGAGCGAGACGGAAGGAGTTTTTGACTCCTTGTTTTTTCTTTGATCTTATTCTTACCGCCCGCCTACTCCCTCACCCGCTGCGCGGGAGCTCCCTCCCGGAGGGAGCCAAGCGGCAGGAGCAAGCC
>CAMKAU010000058.1 GCA_946410595.1 uncultured Clostridia bacterium | reverse complement strand
ACGGGCGGCGCCACGGTCGCCGCCGCCGCGGCGGGCGCCTCCGTCTGCCACGTCGACGCGGCGAAGGGGATGGTCCAGAGGGCAAAGGAAAACGCCGCGGAGAGCGGACTTTCCGACAAACCGATCCGCTATATCGTGGACGACGTGCGCAAGTTCCTCTTGCGGGAACAGCGGCGCGGGTCCTTCTACGAGGGTATCATCATGGACCCCCCGTCCTACGGCAGAGGGCCGAACGGGGAGGTCTGGAAGCTCGAGGACTCGATCGAGGAGCTGATTCGGCTCGCGGTCGGCGTTCTCTCCGACAAGCCACTCTTTTTCCTGCTCAATTCCTATTCCACCGGGCTCTCCCCCCTCGCCATGCGCCACGTCCTTGCGGCGGAGCTTTCTCGCGCGGGTTACGCTTTTTCAGCCGAGGAGGGCGAGCTTGCCTTAAAAGAACGCGACGGATCGTTTCTCCCCTGCGGGGGCAGCGTGCGCGTGGCGTTTGAAGAGAAAGGACGGATATGCCGAACCTGACCGAACCCGTCCCGCTGATCGAAACGCGGGATCTCTCTTATACCTATCCCGACGACGATCCTTCCGACGACGTACCCGCGGTAAAGAACGTTTCCCTGAAGGTTTACGAAGGGGAACACGTCGCCCTGCTCGGGCACAACGGCTCGGGCAAGTCCACGCTTGCCAAACTGCTCAACCAGATCCTTGTCCCGCAGTCGGGAGAAGTGCTGATCGACGGCAAAAGCTGCCGCGATCTCGGGGAGGACGATCTCTTCGATCTCCGTAAAAATATCGGGATGGTCTTCCAGAATCCGGACAATCAGCTCGTCGCCACGGTCGTGGAGGAGGACATCGCTTTCGGACCGGAAAATCTCGGGGTCCCCTCGGAGGAGATCCGGCGCCGGGTGGATGAAGCTCTGGACGCCGTGGGGATGCGCGAGTACGCAAAGACCTCGCCGCACATGCTCTCCGGCGGACAAAAGCAGCGGATCGCCGTTGCGGGGATCCTGGCGATGATGCCGCGCTGTATCATCTTTGACGAGGCGACGGCGATGCTCGACCCATCCGGCCGGGAGGAAGTGATGGAAACGGCCTGCCGCCTCAACCGCGAGCGCGGAATCACGGTCATCAATATCACTCACCGGATGTCGGAGGCCGTGCTCGCCGACCGCGTTTACGTGATGCACGAGGGGAGCATGATCCTCTCGGGGACGCCGCGCGAGGTCTTTTCTCATATCGAAACCCTCCGCTCCGTCGCGCTGGAGGCGCCGGCGGAAACGGAACTGCTCTACTCTCTCAACCGCCTCGGCGGGGACTTTCCGCTCCCCGCGCTCGACGCGGATCTCTGCGCCGATCTGATCGCGCAACGCTATCGGGAAACGAAAGATCATGGTTAAGATCCAACTTGAAAACGTTTGCTATACCTACGGCCCCGGCACGCCTTTTGCGAAAACGGCGCTCAAAAGCGTCAATCTTTCGATCGAGGCGGGCCGGATCACTGGGATCATCGGACATACGGGATCCGGCAAGTCGACGCTCGTGCGGATGTTCAACGGACTGCTCGCCCCCGATTCCGGGCGCGTCCTTCTCGACGGCGCCGATATCAACGCCGACAAAAAGGCGCTTTCCTCCGTCCGCTGCCGCGTCGGGCTTGTGATGCAGTATCCCGAATATCAGCTCTTTGACGAAACGGTGGAAAAGGATATTGCCTTCGGCCCGCGGAATATGGGTCTTCCTCCGGAGGAGATCGCCGCGCGGGTAAGGGAAGCCGCCGGCTTTACCGGGCTCGGGGAGGAGATCCTCTCCAAATCCCCCTTCGATCTCTCCGGCGGGCAGAAGCGCCGCGTCGCGATCGCGGGGATCCTCGCGATGAAGCCGGAGGTCCTCGTCCTCGACGAGCCGGCGGCCGGCCTCGATCCGAAGGGAAGACGCGAGATCCTCGGCGGGCTTCTCCGCTACCGGGACACGACCGGCGCCGCCGTGGTGATCGTCAGCCACAATATGGAGGATATGGCGAGCTACGCCGACCGGATCGTCGTTCTCCGGAAAGCGGAAATTGCTTTTGAAGGCGCCCCGGCGGAGGTCTTTGCCCGCCGGCGGGAGCTGGAAGAAAACGGACTTGACGTGCCGGACGCCGTCAGGATCGCCGATAAACTGAGGGAGCGGGGCGTTCCCGTTCCCGAAGAGATCTGTACCGTGGAAGAGGAGGCGGTGTATCTTTCCCGCCTGCTCGCTCTTCAAAAATAAAACCGGCGGCTTTGCCGCAGAAATCGGACCGTCATGCTGAAAGATGTTACGCTCGGGCAGTTTTTTCCGGGCACCTCGTTTTTGCACAGGGTCGACCCGAGGACAAAGGTCCTTCTCTCGCTCTGCTATATCGTCGCGCTGTTCTGCGTCAAGAGCGCTTTGGGGATGCTTCTCTGCGCGCTGACGCTCGTATCCTTTCACGCCGCAAGCAGGATTCCGCTCCGCACCGTGGCAAACGGAATCAAGCCGATCCTTTTTATCCTGATCTTCACCTTTTTCATCAACCTCTTCTGGACGCGCGGCGAAACGCTCCTCCTTTCCTGGAAGTTTATCCGCATCTACCGCGAGGGGGTTGTGAACGCCCTGATGATGGCGGTGAGGATCCTGCTCCTTGTGACCGGCTCCAGCATATTCCTCACCTATACCACCTCCCCCATCATGCTGACCGACGCGCTGGAACAGCTCCTCTCGCCGCTGAAAAAGATCAAGGTCCCCGTGCACGACTTTTCGATGATGATGACGATCGCGCTCCGTTTTATCCCGACGCTGATCGAGGAAACGGACCGCATCATGGACGCGCAGCGGGCCAGGGGCGCCTCCTTTTCGACCGGCGGTCTGATCAAACGCGCCAAAGCGCTGATCCCCATTCTGATCCCGCTTTTCGTATGCGCCTTCAAGCGAGCGGACGATCTCGCCGTCGCTATGGAATGCCGCTGTTACCGCGGCGGGGAAGGGCGCACGCGGATGACCGTTCTCCGCTTTTCCTTTGCCGATTACCTTCTGATGCTTTCCGGCGCCGCTCTGATCGCGGCCGTGATCCTTCTCAATCGCGTTCCGCTGGGGATCTCGCTATGAAGCTGCTGCTCGAACTCTCCTTTGTCGGGACGGATTTTTGCGGCTGGCAGGTCCAGCCGAACGGCCGCACCGTACAGGGTGTGATGACGGAAACGTCCTCCCGGCTCTTTGGCCGCGATACTCTCGTGACCGGATGCAGCCGCACCGACAGCGGCGTCCACGCGCTCTCCTTTTTCTGTACGGCGGAAAACGGGCTTGAAGAATCCCCCATCCCGCCGGAGCGGATCCCGAAGGCGTACGCCGCGCTCCTCCCGCCGGACGTTGCGGTCCGCCGCGCCGTTTTGGTCGGAGAGGATTTCCACCCGCGCTACTCAGCGATCGAAAAGGAATACGTTTACCGCGTTCGCACCGCGCCTTTCCCCGATCCGTTCGGGTACGGCCGGGAATACTTTTTCCCCGCGCCGCTGACCGAACGGGGGGTCGAAAAGATGCGGGAGGCGGCCGCCGCCCTCTGCGGAACGCACGATTTTTCCGCCTTTATGGCGGCGGGATCCAAGATCACCGACCCCGTGCGCGCCGTTTTTTCCTGCGAGGTACGGCGCGCGCCGGACGGGCAGACGCTGGAGATCGAAGCGGCGGCGGACGGCTTTCTCTACCACATGGTCCGGATCATCAGCGGCACGCTGCTTGAGATCGGACGGGGCGCGCGGGAGCCGGAGTCCGTTGCCGCGTTACTGAAAAACCGGGACAGAAGCGAGGCGGGGCCCACCGCGCCCGCCTGCGGACTG
This sequence comes from uncultured Clostridia bacterium, assembly GCA_946410595.1. Classification (GTDB taxonomy): domain Bacteria; phylum Bacillota; class Clostridia; order Oscillospirales; family CAG-272; genus RUG12395. The sequence goes on along the minus strand of CAMKAU010000058.1, from coordinate 8,445 downwards.
TATCTGAAACGGGTGAAATACCCCGAAGGGATCCTACCCCCGAAGAACGTTTGAAGAAAGGAGCGAAGACCGTGAAAGACGACCGCAGCCGCAGCCGCCGGCGCGGGGCCGGGGCAAAAGACGAACCCCTTTCCGCCGTTCTGCCGGATCAAGACGCGGCGCTTCCCGCAAATCTGCCGCAAAACGGCGGGGAAGATGATCTTGAGGATCTTCGCGCCAAGTTCGGCGGCGCCCGGCCGGGCGAGTATTATACCAAGGTTTCCAAACGCTATCGCAGCGGCAAGATCTTTCTCATCCTTCTTTTGATCGCCCTGATCCTTCTGATCTTCGTCTTCGGCGCCGGCAGCTTTACCTACGCCAATCTCCGCTATCTCGCGCGCAACCTCGGCGAGGCGACGCTCGGCGGCGGGGAACGCGCCGAAGAGATCACGATCGGAGCGGACGGGAACGCCGGTTTTGCCGTTTTCAAGGGGAAGATCGCCGTGGCGGGCGAGTCCGGCGTTTCCCTCTACCGCGCCTCCGGCAAGGAGCTTTATAACGAAAAGTTCGCCCTCGCCGCGCCCCGTCTGATCGCCTCCGACCGCTACTTTCTCCTCTGGAGCGCGGGCGAGAACTCCTACGGCGTCTTCAACGCCGTCTCCCTGCTCAAATCCGCAACGCTCGACTACCCGATCTACGGAGCCGCCGTGGCGGAAAACGGCAGCTACGCCCTCATCACCAAGACCCGCGTTTATCCCTCCTCCGTTTTCCTCTTCGACCGGAATTTCAAACTGAAAACGGAGTATAATAAGTCTGACGCGTATTATACCTCGGTCGCCTTTTCGGAAGACGGGAAGACGATCGCGCTCCTCTCCTTCTCCGTGCAAAGCGGCGCTTACAGTACGCTTCTTGAGGTTTACCCGATCGGGGAGACGGAGCCGGCGTTCACCCGCCGCTGTGCAAAAGAGTTTCCCGTCGCGTGTTATCTCGCCTCCGACGGGAGGGCGGCGCTCGTGACCGACGCCGCGTATTCCGCGTACGACGCGGAGGGCAAGGAGCTCTTCCGGCGGGAGTATGACGGCGCGCCGGTGAAAACGCTCTTTTCCGACGACGCGCTCGCGCTGCTCGTGACCGAAGAAAACCGGCGCGGAACGAGGGTGCTGCTTACCTCTCTCTCGGGGGAGACGGTCCTGGACGCTTACGCCGAGCCGGACGTTTCGGACGCCGTTTTCTATCAGGGAAAGATCGCCGTTCTCTCTCTCGTAACGGAGATCTTCGATCCCGCGACCGGGGAAAAGACCGTTCTGGAAAAAGAAAAAGGCGCCGTCGCGCTGCTTGCCGACGGGGAAGCGCTCTATTCCTGCTTAAAGGAACGCGTGGCGCTTCTGCTGCCGAAAGAATAAAACCGCAGACGGAAAGGGGAACCAAATGGGTATTTTTGTTGATATTTTTTTCGTTGTCGCCGTTCTGATCATCATTATCGTTTGCACGGCGCGCGGGTTTGTGAAAACGATGATCCGGCTTTTTTCCTTCATTCTCTCCCTCGCGATCGCCATTATCTTCTGCTCGCAGCTCGCGGGCGTGATCGCGGATAAGTGGCTCAACGATCCCATCACGGGCAAGGTGGAAGAAAAGATCGGTTCTCTCGCGCAGAAGGCGGACGGCGTTACCTACGATCTTTCCGCTCTCTTCGGAGAAAAACAGCCCGAGTTTTTCGATCTTCTCACGCGTTACAGCGCGGATAAGGGCGCGCTGGAGGAAGACTACGGAACGATCACGGACGGAACGGAAAGCACCGTGCGCGATCTTTCCCGGCGTATTTCCGCGCCGATCGTCCGGATCCTCTCCTACGTGATCGCGTTTGCCGTTCTCTTTATCGGTTCGGCGCTCGTTTTGCTGATCGTTTCCGCGATCCTCAACTCGGTGGCAAAGCTCCCGGTCCTCAAACAGCTCAACAGCTTCCTCGGTTTTCTCTGCGGACTGCTGCTCGCCGCCGCCTTCGTCTTCGTCTTTGCCACGGTGGCCGTCTATCTCTTCGATAAGCTGGCCGTCGTGTACCCCGATACCATTCCGGTTAATCTGAGAGAGGATTCCTTCTTTCTCAAGAACTGTTCCGATTTTACAGTGCTGACAAGGTTGTTTTCCTGACAGAGGTTTTTTATGAACGTCAAAAATCTTCCCAATCTGCTCTCCTGTCTGCGGCTGATCGCCGCGATCGTGTTTCCCATTCTCTTTTTCTCCCTCTATCCCAATACCGTTCCCGCGATGATCCTCTTTGCGTTCGCGGGTCTGACGGACGTTCTGGACGGGTATCTCGCGCGCCGGAACGGATGGGTCAGCGATCTCGGAAAGATTCTCGATCCCGTGGCCGATAAGCTGATGCAGGCCGCCGTGCTGCTCTCGCTTACGATCAAGGGGATCATTCCGCTTTGGATCACCATACTCTATCTGCTCAAGGAACTCCTGATGCTCAGCGGCGCGACCGTCGTTCTCAAAACGGCCAAAACGGTCGTGGTGAGCCGCTGGTGCGGCAAGCTGGCCGCGTTCGTCTTTTACGCCGCTATGTTTACGCTCGGGCTGTTCGGCGAGCGGATGGGAACGGGATGGGTCCTGGCGATCTGTCTCGCCGCGCTTGCCGCCGCGCTGCTCGCTTTGATCGTCTATCTGCCCGACTTTTTCCGCTACGCGGGAAAGGACCGCGGTGAGGCGGAGAAAAACGGGGAGCGCCGGGCGGAGAGCCGGTAACCGGCCCGACGATTCCGATACGATTCAGGTTACTTAGCGAAAGGAAAAACGTATGCAAATGTTATGCTCCCGCTGCCACAAGCGGCTTGCCGTCGTGTTCGTGACGAAGATGGAAAAAGGCGAAACGATCAACGAAGGTTTTTGCCTCCCCTGCGCGAAAGAACTCGGCATCAAGCCGATCAACGATATGCTTACCAATATGGGGATCGGCGATCAGGACGTGGAACGCCTGACCGGCGACGTGGAAAATATGATGAACGCCATGCTCCCCTCGGAGGATGAGGAGGACGGCGGCGCTCCCGCGATCGATATTCCCCGGATCTTCAGCCAGGGGCCGTTTGCGGGAGGGGCAAAATCTTCCTCTCAGGCGACGGGCAGGGAAAAGAAGAAAAAAGAAGAAAAGTACAAGTATCTGGCCGCCTACTGCCAGAATCTGACCGCGAAGGCGGCGGAAGAAAAGCTCGACCGGATCGTCGGTCGGGAGCGGGAGCTGGAGCGCGTGATCCAGATCCTCTGCCGCCGGCAAAAGAACAATCCCTGCCTGATCGGCGAGCCGGGCGTCGGCAAAACCGCGATCGCGGAAGCGCTCGCGCAGCGGATCGCCGCGGGCGAGGTCCCGTATATGATGCAGGATAAGCAGATCTATCTCGTCGATCTGACCGCCCTTGTCGCCGGCACGCAGTTTCGGGGGCAGTTTGAGTCCCGCGTGCTCGGACTGATCAACGACGTCAAGGCGGCGGGCAACGTGATCCTCGTCATCGACGAGGTGCATAACATTGCCAGCGCGGGCGACGCCGAGGGAAGCATGAACGCCGCCAATATCATGAAGCCGGCGCTCTCCCGCGGGGATATCCGGGTCATCGGCGCCACAACCCTCAACGAGTACCGCAAGTATATCGAAAAGGATACGGCGCTCGAGCGCCGCTTCCAGCCCGTTATGGTCAACGAGCCCTCCGTTGCGGAAACGGAGAAGATGCTGGCGGGCATCAAGCACTATTACGAAGATTATCACGGGATCCGCATCCCCGATTCCGTTCTCCGGAACGCCGTTTCGCTTTCCGAGCGCTATATCACCGACCGCTACCTCCCCGACAAGGCCATCGACCTGATCGACGAGGCGGCCTCGCATATCTCCCTTTCCTCCGCGGTGATCAACGATCTGCGCCGCAAGAGGGAAGAACAGCGCAAGCTCGGAGCGGAAAAGGAGCGGCTCGAGGCGCTGCCGGACACGAGCGAGGCGGAGCAGGAGAAAAAGTACGCCGCGCTCGCGGATCTCAAAACCCGCGACGCGAAGCTGACGGAGGAGCTGGCGGAGCTGGAGGAAAAAGCGTCCGCGGTCTCTCTGACGGTCAAGGATCTCGCCGACGTGATCGAGATCTGGACGGGGATCCCCGCCTCCTCGATCAGCGAGGACGAGTTTGAGAAGATCGACCGGCTGGAAGAAAACCTGAAAAAGCGGATCATCGGCCAGGACGAGGCGATCTCCGCCGTCGCGCGCGCCGTCAAGCGCAGCCGGGCGGGCGTTTCCTACAAAAGAAAGCCCGTTTCCTTCATCTTCGCCGGGCCGACCGGCGTTGGGAAGACCGAGCTTGTCAAGCAGCTTGCCGCGCAGCTTTTCGACTCGCCCGAGACTCTCATCCGGCTCGATATGTCCGAGTTTATGGAAAAGCACTCCGTCTCCAAGATCATCGGCGCGCCTCCCGGCTACGTCGGGTATGACGAGGCGGGTCAGCTCACCGAAAAGATCCGCCGCCGTCCTTACAGCGTGGTGCTTTTCGACGAGATCGAAAAGGCGCACAGGGACGTATTGAACGTTCTTCTCCAGATTCTCGACGACGGAAAGGTGACCGACGCGCACGGCAAGACCGTCAATTTTGAAAATACCCTGATCGTGATGACGACCAACGCCGGAGCGGAGCGTTCCGCCGGGATCACCGGCTTTTCCGCAAGCGAGGAGCAGACCTCCTCCGCGAAGACCATGAAGGCGCTGGAGAGTTTTCTCCGCCCGGAGTTTATCAACCGCGTGGACGAGATCATCACCTTCCGCTCTCTTTCCAAAGAGGACTTTTCCGCGATCTCGGTGATCATGCTCGATCAGCTTGCCGAGGCGCTCGCGGAGCGCGGGATCCGTTTCCGTTACTCTCCCGCCGCCGCGGCGTATATCGGAGAGAACTCGTATTCCTCCCGTTTCGGAGCGCGCAATATGCGCCGCTTCATCCAGGTCCGCGTGGAGGACCCCCTTGCCAACGCGATCGTGGCCGCTCGGGAGAAAAAGATCGCCGAGGCGTTTCTGGATGCGGCGGAAGGCGCCCTGTCCGTCACCTGTACCGAATCCTGACAAAAGAGGCGTGATATGACCGAGGGAATCAGCACAAAAACGGCGGCGGAGGTCGCGCGTCACTACGCTACCTCCGATACCGACGGGCTGACGTCAAAGGAAGCCGCCAAGCGGCTCAAGTTTTTCGGACAAAACAAAATCTACGACGCGCTGCCCGAGAGGCGGGCGCGCGCCCTGGCGGGGATCTTCTTCTCGCCTTCCGGCATTCTCTTTCTCACCGCGGTCGTCTGCGGGATAGCCGCCGGGGTGAGCGGCGCGGCGGCCGGCGCGATCCTGTACGCCGCCGGCGCTCTGGCGCTGGCGTTTCTCCGCGCGCGCACGCAAAAGATTTTTGCGGCGCTCCGGGAGTGCGGGATCCCGCGCGCCAAGATCATCCGCGACGGGCGCCCGAGGATCGTCGACAGCCGCCGGCTCGTTCCGGGGGATCTCGTCCTTTTCGCGGCGGGAGACGTCGTATCGGCGGATTGCCGCATCGTCTATGAAAACGGACTCCGCGTACAGGAAACGGCGGGCGAGGACGGCTATCGCGTAACGGAAAAGACCGCGGCGGAATGTCCCGAGGCGATCGCTCCGTCCGAGATGCGGAATATGCTCTTTGCCAATTCCACGGTCCTGGCGGGCGGCGCCCGCGCGATCGTGACCGATACCGGCCGGGATACGCTGGTGTTAACCGACTCCGGCGGAGAGCCGGTGGCGCTCCCCGGATCGGAGACCTCCGTTCTCCTTGAGAGCGTGAAAAAGGAGGGAAGAGTCCGGTCGCTCGTCGGCGCCGCCCTCCTGTTTCTCTCGGCGCTCGGGATCCTTCTTTTCCGGCAAGAAAAACTGCTTGCCGATTTTCTTCTCGCAGTGTCCGCCCTGATCTTCACCGTGTGCGGAGCCCGCGATACCCTCTTTCTTTACGCAGCGGCGTCTTCGTTTGACTTTGCCGCTACCGATAAAAGAGGAAAAGCACTGATCAAAAACCCGGGCGCCGTCGACGGTCTCGCTTATACCGACGCCGTCGTGATCGGGGAAGCTGTCGCGGCGGGCTGCGCCGCCTCGCTGAAGAAAAAGTTTTCTCCATACGGGATCCGCGTATACGTAACCTGCTCGCCGGAGAGCGCGGAGACGCTTGCGGCGCAGGCGGGCGGCGTGACGGCGTATTCGCCGTACGAAGCGGCGGAAAAAGAGGGAAACGCCCCCGTCGCCGCGGTCTGCCGTACGCCGGCGGAGCGCGCAAAGCTCGTCACACTCCTTGCCGAGGCGGGAGCGCGGGTCGCCTCCGTCGCATCCTCGCAGGGGCATCTCGGTATGCTGACGGCGTCCGCCGTTTCCTTCTGCTGCACGCCGATCACGGGGAAGTACCGTACGCTGACCGACTTTTCGCTGGAAGATATCGACCGCAGCGCGGGTAACGAATCGCTGATGAAAAACGCGGACGCGCTCTGCGATCCGACGCCGGACGCCTGTCTTTCCGCCGTTTCCGCGGTCCGCGCTCTTACCAAAAAGCTGACCGCGATCGGGCGCGCGATCGACGCCGCCGTCCTGGCCGCCTTCTTCCTCGTTCTCGCGACCCTCGTGTCGCCTTACCGGTTTTTGACGATCCCCGGACTGCTCGCCGCCTTCTTCCCGGTCCTCTTTGCCGGCGCGGCGGCGCTGGCGGGTCTGCGCGGACGTGATACGCGGGCGGAGCCGGCGTCTCTTACCCGCCGCGCCCGTTGGCAGGGCGCCGTTTCCTCCGTTCTGTGGATCGCCCTCTTTCTCTTCACCGTGTTTCTTTCCGATCGGAACGGCTATTCCGTTCTCTCCTTTCTCTCCGGCGCGGGCGTCCTCTCGCTCTGGTTTTATATCGGCTTCTTCTTCCTTTTCTTTATGCCGGAAGGCGTCTCCGGGAAGGTCGGGATCAGCCGTTTTATTCCTCTTGCTTTTGCCGCCGTTTTTACCCTTGCGGCGTTTTTCCTCCCCTTTGCCGCCTCGCTCTTTTCCGCTTCCGTCAGCGCGGCGGGATTCCTTCTCGCTTTGCTCCCCGCGTTTGCCGCTCCGCTGATGACGGCGATCAGCTTCTCCCTTTTTAACAAGAAAGAAAAATAAATCATACATACCTCAGAAAGGATACAGGACTTATGGCAGAAGAAAAACAGGGCTGCACCCACGACTGTTCCACCTGCGGACAAGCGTGCGGTAGCCGGCAGCAGGCCGGACCGAACGAGTTCGCCGCGCCCGCCAACGAGTACAGCAACGTGAAAAACGTGATCGCCGTGATCAGCGGCAAGGGAGGCGTGGGGAAGTCCCTTGTGACCGCCCTGCTCGCCGTCAATATGCGCCGGCGCGGATACAGCGTCGCCGTTCTGGACGCGGATATCACGGGTCCCTCTATGCCGAAGGCGTTCGGCGTTTCGGGCGACGTGACCGGGCAGGACGGGCAGATCTTTCCCCTCGTTTCCAAAACGGGGATCGAGATGATGAGCGTCAATCTCCTTCTGGAGGACGAGACCAGGCCGGTCGTGTGGCGCGGTCCCGTGATCGCCGGCACCGTCAAACAGTTCTGGACGGACGTGGTCTGGAACGACGTGGACTACCTCTTTGTGGATATGCCTCCCGGAACCGGCGACGTTCCGCTGACCGTCTTCCAGAGTCTGCCCGTGACCGGCGCGATCGTGGTAACGAGCCCCCAGGATCTCGTTTCCATGATCGTCAAAAAGTCCGTCAACATGGCCAATCTGATGAAGATCCCGGTCGTCGGGCTCGTTGAGAATATGAGCGGCGTCGTCTGCCCGAAGTGCGGGGAGAGGATCGACGTGTTCGGCGAGAGCCACGCCAAGGAAACCGCCGACGAGATGGGGATCCCGCTTCTCGCGCAGATCCCGCTTGACCCCCGGCTTGCCAAGTTGTGCGACAAGGGGATCATCGAACTTTACGAAAACGATTATCTGGACCGGGCGGCGGACGCGCTGGAAAAGCAGAACGCCTGACCCGTTCCGGGGAAAGGATCCCCTATGCTCCCGATCACCGAAACCGCAAAACAGATGAAGGCCGCCGCGCCCTTTGTCGCCGCGATGGAGGGAAAGAAGCGCAGCGAAGCGCTCCTTCGCGCCGCCGCTCTCCTGCGCGAAAACGCGGAAGCGATCTTCCGCGAAAACGAAAAGGACATAGCGCTCTCCGACACGCTCGCCCTCCCGCTGAAAAAGCGGCTCCTCTTTGATGTCTCAAAGCTGGAGTCGGTCTGCCGGGGGCTGGAGGAGCTTGCCGGTTTTCCCGATCCCGTCGGGACCGTTACGATGCGGCGGGAACTCGACCGGGGCCTCGTCCTCTCCCGCGTCAGCGTGCCGATCGGCGTGATCGGCGTCGTCTTCGAGTCCCGCCCGGACGCGCTCGTCCAGATCTCCGGCCTTTGCTTTCGGAGC
>CAMKAU010000057.1 GCA_946410595.1 uncultured Clostridia bacterium | reverse complement strand
CGGCGGTACGGTCAACGGCCTGGTCGACATGAAGATCCGCCATCCGTTCAACACCGTGCTGAACATCACCGGCGGCGACTTCACGAACGCGACACTTCAGGTTCGCAAACATGGCGAATATAACGCTAATTTCAGCGAGCCGACCGAGCCGATGGTCAACATCAGCGGCGGCAGATTCGCCTTTGCCGATACCTCCAAGTCCTTCCTGCTGGCGTATGACAGCACCACTTCTTCTTGGGAAACCTATTCGACTGCTTACAGCATCACCGGCGGCAAGTTCAATCTTAACCCGACCTACGTTGCCGAGGGCTATGAGGCTGTCCCCAACACCGACGACGACGCTTCGACCTACGGCTACAAGATCGGCACGGCTGCGGTTTACGTGGCCTCCATCACGCGCGGCAACGAGACAATCAACTTTGAATCCGCTCAGGAAGCGTTTGATGCGGCCGTCAGCGGCGACGTTATCACTCTGTTCGCGGGCGATCACGGAACGCTCTATATTCGCCAGAACAGCGCCGTAAGCGTCGGCGTCGACGTTAAACAGCAGCAGGGCGAAGATTGGGGCACCAATGACCGCTATCGTGCGCTCAGCAACGTGACCATTCAGGGTCAGACCGGTGCAACGGTCAACAAGATCGTCGTTGAGTCGGGTGCTTTCTACGCGCCTACCAATCCGAGCTCAAATCCGGAATACACGCATCTGGATAGCATCATGGAGATTGATGATCTTCTTATCAAAGATATTACCTTCAATCTCACGGGCGGCCCCGCATTCGACGTATCTAGCAAAGATTATCTTCGTATTACAGGCCTGACCTTTGACGGATGCACCGTCAACGGCACGGGCAACTTCGGCGGAGCCGAGCGTCTGATTTACGCCACACTTCCCATCAAGCACATGACCAGCAGAGCGAATTCGCCTCTCTCCGGTGTTACCAAGACCGACGTCGACTTCACTACCGGCTTGAGCGATTTCGTTGTGACGAACTGCGTATTCAACGATCTGCATCAGGTTATGGAGATCCGTGGCGTCACGAACCTGACGTTTACCGAAAACACTATGAACGGTGTGGAATACCAGACGATCATTGCGGTCAGCGACAAAGATCATCCGGTTTCGATCTACGGAACGGTCACGATCGCTGATAACACGATCGAAGGTACTTCCGCTGATCGTGTCTTCCGCTTTGATAAAGCCAATGCCGAGGTCTCCATCACCGGCAATACGATCACCGATTACTCTGCTTCGGACCGTGATCTGATCAAGATCAGCACTTCCGGCAGCGATGCAGCCTACACCGTCACTGGTAATTCGTGGCAGGGTTCCACGAGCGGTTTGCACGTGAATTGCGACAAGGCGCCCACAACCGACCTCGTCGCCAAGATCGGCAGCAATAAGTACTTTGCCTCCCTCGCGGACGCGATCGCAGCTGCGACTGCGGGCGCTACCATCGAGCTGATTGCGGACGTTGATCTGACTGATACGCAGATCATCACGAAGAATCTGACAATCGATCTTAACGGCCAGAACATCACCGCGACCGGCGCTCGCGCCCTGTGGGTCAAGAGCGGCGAAGTCACGATAACCGGCGAAGGCACAGTCTCCGCAAGCGGTGCGGGCCTCGGCAGCAGCTCTTCCGTTATTCGTGTCGGTGATTCTGCTGCAAACAATGCGAAGGCAAAGCTTATTGTTAACGCAGATGTCACGGTAAGCAGTGACAAGTGCTACGGCATCAGCGTCTTCGGCGTCAACGACACCGATAACGAAAAGACCACCGCCGACATCGAGCTTGAAGTGTACGGCACCGTCGCCGTGACCGGTACTGCATCCGCGATCTCCGGCAACGGCACGAGCACGCTTTCCGCGACGACTATGAAAATAGACGGAACTGTTTCGGCAACGCAGGATTATGCAATCTACCATCCCGGCAAGGGCGAGCTTTATGTGTACGGCACCGTTACCGGCTTGGGCGGCATCGAGGCCAAGGGCGGCAATATCTTTATCGGCAGTACCGAGTTAAATAACTCGGGTGTTTCGATCACGGCAACTGCCCAGACTCAGACGCACTCCGCGTATAACAACGGCGCTTCGACGAGCGGCTACGCAATAGCGGCTGTCAGCAACGCCGGTTATGCCGGCCAGCCGGTAGTCACGATCTATGGCAATGTCGCAATCACCGGTCAGGTGATCTATATTGCGGATAATGACGCCGCGAACAACGGCGTTGTGCAGGTCTTGAACAGCACGACCGGGAATATCTCCATTCCCGCGGACTACAAGTGGGAACAGGACGGCGACAGCCGTTATGTGCTTAAAGAGGTCGAGGTCAACTACGTAGCCCAGATCGGCGACGCGAAGTATGAGACTCTTCAGGACGCTGTCGATGCGGCAACGGACGGTCAGACGATCATCCTTCTGGAAGATATTACGCTGACAAAGGACGTCCATGTGACGACCAGCGGCGAGAATATCTATTGCGTGCTTGTAGATAACGTTTACAAGTATCAGAGAGCCGCCAAGCAGCTCTCTTCGCTGACGATCGACGGCAACGGTCACGCCATTACCATGGACGCAAATGCGGCCTTTGCTGATAAGTATCATCTGAGCGGCGGTTGCGCGTTCTTCTTCGGTAAGTATGGTACTACCGGAGAGGTAGAAGGCAATTATACCATCAGGAACGTCACCTTTGAGGGCTTTAACACAGAGATCATCAGGTCGGCGTTTACCACGGTGAACCTTGAGAATTGCACGTTCAACGGCAACCATATCACGGTAGTTCACGGTGATTCTACCACCCTCCTTTACGCATATCAGGGTGGGCTGAATGTGAGCGGCTGTACCTTTACAGACAATACCGTGAGCGGCATTTACGGCCTGATTTTCTCCAACAACAGCAATTCCGATGCAACGATTACCATTGATCATAACCTTTTCAAGAACAACGGTACGTCGGCTCAGCCTTCGGGAGGAAACGGCCTCATCTATCTTAGCAACGCGGCAAGCAGCACAGACGCTATCACGAACAACACCTTTGAAGGCAACTACGTGCAGAATGCTTCCGCCAATGCGGCAGTGGTTTATCTCTCCAAACCGGTTGAAACTTTCTCCGGCAACCTGTTCAAGGACAACCACGTTGATGTCTCCGACAGTAGCAAAAAAGAAGGCATCATCGTTCTCGGCAGCAGTGCTGCCGGAACGCCGGTCGTCGGCAATGCCTTTGACGGAAACGTGCTTGTCAGCGAGCTTCCCGCGAAACGCGCAACGATCGTCGTTGGTTGCAACTCTGATCTCAGCAGCAACTACTGGGGCGACGGTGCTGCGGCAGTTGAAGGCGCCGGCAATGATTACTATATTGACGGCAGCAATAAGACCATCACCATCACCGGTTTCGCCACGGCGTATGCTGCAAATGCAAACGCTAACGGCTGCACCGTGAGCGTGCCTTCCTACGTCGCTCAGATCGGCGACGTGCAGTATACCACTCTGGTAGACGCCATTGCGGCGGCGAATGCCGACACGTCCTCCGATCCGATCACGATCACGCTGCTCGCGGATCTGGATTTCTCGGATGAAGTGTATGCGGGTTATAAGTGGGGGAATTTCCTCGCGATCACAAGAAGCAACGTAACGCTCGATCTTGACGGTCACACGATCTCCAACATGGGCAACGCGGCTCTCGCGTTCGGTTATATGCTTGCCGTGAACGGCCGCATTTCGAACGTCACGATCCAGAACGGTACGCTCCTTGCCGGACAGACGGACGGCGTTACCAATTCCTACGTTCTCGGTATCGGTGGCGTTGACGGCGCTCTGATCAAGAACGTTACCACCATCGGCGGGATCAACGTTTACTCCGGATCGAAGGACATTGTCATCGACAGCTGCAGCGTCACCGGTACGAAGTATTATACGGTTTGCGCGCAGACCGGGTCCGACGTTATTATCCGGGGCACGTCCTATACGAAGAACACCGACACCACGGTCGCGACCAAGGCGATGTTCTGGATTCAGGGCGCCTCTACGGATTCGGATATGGTCACACCCGAGAACCTCACCGGCGCGTTCGGCGCCTCCTCGATCACGATCGAGAGCGGTTCCTTTGCGATCGCAACGGCCGAAGGCGGGCAGTTCTATCTGACCGGCAACGGCTACCTGCCTCCCGTGGTAAAGGGCGGTATCTTCAATATTGAAGTCCCCGCTGTTTGCATTGCCGACGGCTATGAGGCCGTAGGTATCAACAAAGTCGTAAGCGAGATCACCTACATCAAGCAGGTCGGTAAAGTCATTGCGAGCACCAACCTTACCCCGGCTGTAACCCCCACCGCCGGCTACGACTCCACCTACACCGTGCAGAAGAAGGTCGTTGACGAGGGCAGCAACAATCAGGTCATTGCCACCGGTACCTCCCGCGAGGTGAACGTGAAGGTCGTTACCGACGGAGAGACCGTCGCTTCCGAGAACAACGCTAAGCAGATCACCGACAACCTGAAGATGGACAAAGTGCTTGACAGCGTGGTCGACGCCGTTGCCGACGCTAACGACACCCTCAACGTCCATATCCAGGTCGTGCGCGATACTCCCCCGATCGTCGAAAACACCATCACCTACGAGGTCCATCCGATCGCTCTGATCTACGTCAACGATGCGACCACGCCGACCGAGACGGTTACCATTACCAACGATAAGCTCGAAAGCGGCGCCCTCTTCACCATCACCCTGCCGGTTCCGGACGCTCTTGCAGAGCTCGTTCTTGCCGGCAACGGCTACGTGAAGGTTACCCACAGAAGCGCGGACTACGTTGACACGGTCATGTCCTATCCGCTGCTCAACGACAACAACGGTCACTACTACGTGCAGTTCAAGGTTTCTCACTTCAGTAAGTTCGAGCTTGCGGTCGACACGATCGACACGATCGACCAGAACAATCAGGCAAAATGGGGCGCCTCCCTTATCCTGGAGGATATGGTCGCGATCAACCTCAACGTCTGGGATCTCAAAGACCGTTACGGCAACGACGAGGCTGACCCGAGCCGCTTCACCGTTAAGTACACCTTCCGCGGTGAAACCAAAGAGGTCGCTCTCACCGGCGCGGATAATGATATCATCGTTGCCAATGTTGCCGCCAAGGAACTGGTCGACGAAGTGACCCTTGAGCTCTATTACGACGGCGTGCGTGTCAAAGGCCCGACGACCTATTCCGCACGGACTTATTGCCAGAACAAGATCGCCGAGGCAGCGGGCACGAAGCTTGACACCCTCTGCAGAGCTCTGCTTGAGTACGGCGCTGCCGCTCAGGAGCGCTTCAACTACAAGACCGACGATCTGGCCAATAAGAATCTCAACGTGCACGCTGCACTTTCCGACGTTCCCGCGTACTCGTATGTGAAGAACGGCACACTTACGCTCAGCGCTTCGCTCTCACTGAAGGAGAACACCCAGATCAACGTCTACTTCCTGCCTGCCGCGGGTTGCGCCTCGGGTGACTACACCGCGACCGTCGGCGGACAGTCTGCGACGATCACCGCCAGCGGCTCTTACGGCTACATCGCGGTTCCCGGCATCGCCGCCAAGAATCTGGGCGACAACGTTACCGTTGTGATCACCAGAACGGGTACCGATGAGAAAACCACTCTCGCGTATTCTCCGATGACCTGGGCGTACAATAAGCAGGGAACCGAGACAACCGAGCTCGAGTACAAGATCGCCAGAACTCTGTACGCTTACTATCTGGCTGCCGCGGCCTACTTCGCAAGCTCAAACTAAAACAAAACCCTGCCACCCACGGATACCGGCGGGCTCCTCCCGCCGGTATCCGGGAAAATCTCTAAAAGGAGGATTTGGTGAACATGAAGAAAACATTCAAAGACCCCGAGGTCAAAGTGATCCGCGTGGACGAAAACGACGTGATCTGCACCTCCGGTTGCGGCTATGGCGAACACGATAACGAGTTGTCCGTTGACATGCTGCCCTAAAGGAAATCAAAAGAGACGCTCTATCTGACAATTTGTTTTCGGCGGCAGACGCGAAGTCGTCTGCCGCCGTTTCCCTTCTATCGGGAGAGGAGGAAAAAGAGTGTGAAGATCCTTGATCCGCAAACAGAGACGGCGGCGGCGGTATGCGGCGCTCAAACGCCGACGGAAAACGGCTCCTACCGCCTGACCACGCTGTGCGTGCAGACCCCGTGCGAGGAGGGAACGCTCCTCTTCCATACCCTCACGGGGGAGCTTTTGCTCCTGGAAAACCCGGGCGAGTGGAGCGAGTTCCGCTCCGATCTCATCCGGCGCCGCTTTCTCGTCCCGGAGGGATTTGACGAGGCGGCGTTCGTCCGCAAAACGCTGGAGGTCGTTTCTCTCCTGCACGGGGGCAAACGGCCGCGCGGCGTCAAAAACAGTTTTACCGTTTTTACCACCACAGACTGCAACGCCCGCTGTCCGTATTGCTACGAGGCGGGGGCGCGCCGGATCTCCATGTCCCGCGAGACGGCTCTCGCCGCGGCGGACTATATCGCCCGCGTCTGCGGCGGTACGGCCGTTTCGCTCCGCTGGTTCGGCGGCGAGCCGCTCCTCGGCCGCGAGGCGATCGACACGATCTGCTCGCGTCTCGCAGAGCGCGGCGTTGCCTATACTTCCAAAATGATCACAAACGGCTATTACCTCGACGCCGGAACCGCGCAAAAGGCGGTCTCCCTCTGGAAGCTGACCGACGCGCAGGTCACCCTCGACGGCAGAGCCGATACCTATAATCGCGTCAAGGCCTACAAAGAAGGCGGAGACGCCTACTTTCGCGTCCTCGGGAACATCGAATCCGCCCGCGCCGCGGGGATCGCGGTGCACGTTCGTCTCAACGTCAGCCGCGATAATCTCCCCGAGCTCAACGCTCTCTCAGACGAGCTCGCCGCCCGCTTTGCGGGCAGGGCGGGACTGTCCGTTTACCCCTCGTTGATCGGCGATTTTGCCGGCTCGGGGCGCTTTGAGGCGGAAAACAGCGACGCCGAGGGCTTCCTTGCCCTGCGGAAGAAGCTGAAAGACCTCGGCCTCGCCGAAGGGAAGCCCCTGCGGCGCGAGCTCACGGTCAACGCCTGCAAGGCAAGCAGCGACTCCTGCGAGGTCATCCTGCCGGACGGCGGGCTGAGCAAGTGCGACCACGAAGTGTGGAAAGACCGCAGCGGCAGCGTCTATTCGGAGGAGCGGGACGAGGCGAGGATCGCCGCGTGGAAAGAGCGCGTCTGGCTGCCCGAGTGCGGCGCCTGCCCTCTGATGCCCCGCTGCTTTCTTCTGAAAAAATGCGCGCTGGTGAACGATCACTGCCCGAAACATATCCAAACCATCCGTTTGACCGCTCTGCGCGAGCAGATCTCGGATCATTACGAACGCCGAAAGGAGAAAACCGAATGAAACTGAAAGAGGGCTGGGTCCTGACCGAAATGGACGGCGAGTACGTTGCCGTTCCCACCAAAGAGAGCGCCGAGAAGTTTTCCGGCGTGGTACGCCTCAACGAGACCGCCAAGGATATCTGGCAGGGTCTGGCCGAAGGACTGGACGAAGCCCGGCTTGCCGAAAAGCTCGTTTCGCTCTACGAAGTGACCCCCGAGCAGGCAAAACAAGCCGTGCAAAACGTGATCGCCGCGCTGACGGCGGAAGGTCTTCTCGTATGATGAAACGCAAAACGGCCCTCCTCGTTCTTCTCGCCGCGCTGCTCGCGGCTCTGATCCTGCAGGGCTGCGGCTCCGACCCGGAGACCCCCTCCGGCGAGTCGGCGTCTCTCACCGGAAACGGCGAAAGCGCCGCGCCCGTCTCTCCCTCCGAGAGCGGCGGGACGGCGGAGCCCGTTTCTCCGTCCGAGAGCGTCGGAACGGACGAGCCCGCCTCTCCCTCCGAGAGCGGCGAAACGGCCGCTTCCACCGGGAGCCGGGAGACCGAAGCGCCCGTTACCGGAAAGACCGGGGTCGGAACGGGTCCGGCTGTGACCGAAGCCGAGACCGCGCCCGGTACGACCGCCGTGCCCGGTACGACCGCCGTCGAAACCGCGCCCGGCACGACCGCCGCGCCGGAGACAACGTTATCGCCTTACGATACGCTGCCGCCGCTTGGCACTCACGAGCTGCCGATCGACTTATTTGACTGATACCGCGAAGGGGAGGGACCGATATGCGCAAGGCGCCGCCCAAAGCTGAATATGCCGGAAGGGAAGCCGCGTTTTCCTTCCTCGTCTCGGCGCTGGCGGATCATCTGCGCGGCCGCGCGACCGCGCCGGTTACCGACCTGGACTGGGAGGTGTTTTGCCGCCTGGTCCGCGCCCATCAGCTTGCCGCCGTCGTCTACCGCCAGTGCGGGAGCTTTCTCCCCGCCGCCGCGCGGGCGCAGCTGGAAAAGGAGTACGGCGCCACCCTATTTGTCTATGCCAACCGCGTAAGCGACCTGCGGGAGATCAGCGCCGCGTTTCAGGCGGCAAATCTCCCACTCTTTTCGGTAAAGGGGCTTGCCGTCGCCCGGTATTATCCCATCCCCAACCTGCGCAGTATGGGGGATTGCGACCTCCTCATCCGCCCCGGCGACGAGGAGGCGGCGATCGCGGTGATGCGCTCCCTCGGTTTCCGGCACGACGGCGAGGTAAGCCGGCACGCCTGGACCTGCGAGCGCGGCGGGCGGCATTACGAGCTGCACAGCCGGCTTGCGGAGGAAGACGAGTACCCCGATCCGCGGCAGAGCGCGTTTTTCAACGGGTATATGTCCTTTACGCGCGAGGGGGAGCTTGACTGGAACTTCCATTTTCTCTTTCTTCTCAGCCATCTGCGCAAGCATTTTCTTGCAAACGGCGTCGGGGTCCGGCAGTTTTTTGACCTCGCCGCGCTGATCGGGCGGGGACCCGGGCTCGACTGGGCCCGGATCGGGGAGATGACCGCCGGGCTCGGGCTGACCGGTTTTGCCCACGCCTGCTACTCGCTGATCGAAAGCTGGTTCGGCGTGACGGCGCCGGTGGAGTTCAGGCGGCTTTCTCCCGCGGAGACCGCCGCCGTGACGGACAAGATCACCGACAACGGCGTGTTCGGTTTTGCAGACGCCCAAAACAAGTTCAACGACGCGCGCCGCTCCTTTCTGTCCGCCGGGCGTCCGCGCTGGCTTTTGCGCCTCTCGATGCTGGCGCGCCGGGCCTTTCCCTCCTACTCCACTATGCGGACCTACCCCGGCTGCGGCTATCTGGACGGCAGACCGTGGCTCCTGCCGGCCGCGTGGGCGCATCGGTTTTTCCTCATTCTCTTTCGCCGGGATAAAAAGATCCACGGAGAGACCCTGCATTCCATTTTTATCTCCGGCAGGGATCTTGACCGGCAAAAAAAGCTGCTGCAGATCATGGATCTGCAGGGAGATTTTGACAAGTCTTGAAGAAAGGATCCGCCGCTTTGACCGATTTTTGCATTTCCGTCGCGGGGCTCACCGTCGGCGTCAGCGCGCTTTACCCGTCGGCCGAGTCCTTTTTTGCGGACTATCTCTCCGGCGACGCGCCCGACCTCTCGATCGGGATCGGGGAAGAGGATATTGCGTTTGAGCGCGTCTGCGCCACCCGTCAGGCGGCGAGAGAAGGCGTGCCCGGGCGCCGCTTCGGCGACCGCTATCTGGAAACGCTGGCGATCCTCCGCAAACTTGCCGACGCGGCTGTCGACCGGGACGCGCTGCTCTTTCACGGCTGCGCCGTCGCGCTCGACGGCAGGGCGTATCTGTTTGCCGCTCCCTCCGGCGTGGGCAAAACGACCCACGCTTCCCATTGGCTGCGTCTTTTTCCGCAGGCGCATATCCTCAACGGCGACAAGCCCTTTCTGCGCGTGATCGACGGCGCGGTCTTTGCCTGCGGCACGCCGTGGCGGGGCAAGGAGCGCCTTGGCGTCAACGAAACGCTCCCTCTGAAGGCGATCTGCTTTTTGCGGCGGGGAAGCGGGAACCGCATCGCGCCCCTCTCTTTCCGGGAGGCGCTCGCGCCGATGCTCCGGCAGGTCCGCAAGCCCGCCGGGCAGGACGGGATTCTCAAAACGCTGCGCCTGTGCGAAAGGATCGCCGCCGGCGTCAGTCTTTACGATCTGGAATGTACCGCCGGTCCCGAATCGGCGGAAATCAGCAGTGCCGCCATGCTGGCGCAAGGGTGATATGGAAGGTTTTTCAAAGCTGGAAGAAATCCTGGCGCGGGACGGCCGCCTTGCCTATACCTGCAAGGGGTTCAGTATGCTCCCCCTTCTGCGCGAGGACCGCGACGTGGTGCTCATCCGCAAAAAGGGAGCCGAACGCTGCCGGAAGCTCGACGCCGCGCTTTTCAAACGCCCCGGCGTGGAGGGGCGCGGCTCTTTCGTTTTGCACCGCATCCTCAAAGTCAGGCAGGACGGGACCTACTGGATCGTCG
This sequence comes from uncultured Clostridia bacterium, assembly GCA_946410595.1. Lineage (GTDB taxonomy): Bacteria > Bacillota > Clostridia > Oscillospirales > CAG-272 > RUG12395. The sequence goes on along the minus strand of CAMKAU010000057.1, from coordinate 1,877 downwards.
GGGATAATTGTACGACCGGCGAGACGGTCCGGGAAGAAAACGTCCTCGGCGTGATGACCGCCGTCATACGCGACGGCAGGACCGTCCCGGTTACGGCCTTTCGCTACCGCCTCTATCTGAACACCTGGTGCCGGTTTTATCATCTGCGGTTCTTTCTCCTTTGGATCCGCGGGTTCTTTGGCCGGTTTTTCTGAATTGAAAAGAAAAAGACTTGCTCTTGCAAGTCTTTTTTTGCGTTTGGGGGGCGGCGCGGTTTACGCCGGATCGGAGAAGTACTTTTTGATCAGCATCGCGCCGAGGATTTCCGCCGCGCACATCGAGCCGGAGGCGAGCGCGGGGAAGAAGCGCCCGGCGGAGATGGTGGAGAGGGCGGTGATCCCGCTCAAAACGGCAAGAACGATCAGCCACGACCGCGCTTTTTGGCACTTCAGGAAAGCGGGAACGCCCGTTTGCGCGCTTTGGGCAACCGAGCGGAGAAAGATACGGATCGAGCGCGTGGCCAGAAGCGAGATCACGGCGGAGATCGAGCCGAGGATCAAAGCGGAAAAAAGAAGCAGGAAAAAGTAGCGGGTCAGCAAATGGATGAGAAAAGCGGGCAGCAGCGTGCCGAGCGCTTCGGTAATCCGGAGCCAAAGCGCCGCCAGAGAGACGTTGTTCGCTTCGAAAACGGGAATGAGGAGCAAAAGCAGAACGGCCGCAAGCGCAAGAAACCCGACCGCAACCCACCAGAGGACGTAGGCGGCGGTGGCGGTGCCGCTCAGATTTTTAAACTGGACGACGGCAAGCTGTCCGCGCTTTCCCTCGCTGTAAAGGATCCAAAGGAAGATCACGGCAAGGATCGTCAGGAGCGGGACAGAGCCGGAGAGGATGAAGAGCCCGGCCGAGACCGTAAGGAGAATGCAGAGCGCAAGGAAAAAATTGTCCCGGATCACGGCAAAAAGACGCGAGCCGGCCGGGGTGGGAGCGCCAGGCGCATAGCCGCCGTACGGGGGCGTGCCGTTTTCCGGCGCCGTGCCGTTTTGGACGGGGGCGCCGCAGTTCGGGCAAAAAACGGTCTGCCCGTCGATGGAGGCGCCGCAATGATTACAATACATCATAAACTCCTTTCCAGAATACAAAGTGGATCTGTCGATCAATTATATCACACCGGAACGCGTTTTTCAAGAAAAACCGCTCGGACGGCGGGTCATTTTCCGACGGCGGCGCCGAGGATCTCGCCGATCGGCGCGTTGATCTCCAGATCCCGCTCGGGATCGAGCGGGTAGGAGAGATGCTCCTTGTTGAGGATCACGAGATGCTCGCCGGAAAAATAGGAAACGTAGGAGGCGGCGGGGTAGACGGTCAGCGAGGTGCCGCCGATGATCAGCAGATCGGCGCGGCGGATCGCGCGGACCGCGTTCTCCACGGCTTCCTCCGGCAGCGCTTCCTCATAGAGCGTTACGTCGCAGCGGACGATGCCGCCGCAGGTGCAGCGGGGGATCCGCTCGGGGGAGTCGTAGATATAGTCGGCGGGGTAGGGCTTGCCGCAGCGCATACAGTAGTTTCTCTCTGTGGTGCCGTGGATCTCCCAGACCGTCCGGCTGCCCGCCTTTTGGTGCAGGCCGTCGATATTCTGGGTGACGATCGCCTTCAGCTTTCCCCGCCGTTCCAGCTCGGCGAGCGCGTAGTGCGCCGCGTTCGGCTTCACGCCGCGCGCGTCCATCTTCTGCCGGTAGAACTCAAAAAACACCGCCGGCTCCCGCGCAAGGCAGGTGTGGCTGAGCAGGTATTCCGGCCGGTAGGCGTCAAAGCGGACGTCGCGCTGGTTGTAGAGACCGTCCTTGCTGCGGAAGTCCGGCACGCCGCTCTCGGTGGAAACGCCCGCCCCGCCGAAGAAG
>CAMKAU010000056.1 GCA_946410595.1 uncultured Clostridia bacterium | reverse complement strand
AACGCCGGCTTTTTGTCCTTTGCGCGGTGTGTTCGCGCCCAAACTCGTTTTTTGAAAAGTCTTTTGCCTACTTTTCTTCAGAAAAGTAGGTCAGGAAAGGGCCATCCGGTCGCTTTCCTTGCCCGCGCCGGCGAGCGCGGCGAACTTGTCCATCAGATCTCGTTTGGTGAGACTGGCCTTTTCCTCGCCGGAAACGTCGAAGATGATCTTCCCTTCGTTCATCATCACAAGGCGGTTGCCGTGGCGGATCGCGTCGGTCATATTATGGGTGATCATAACGGCGGTCAGGCCGTTTTCCGAGACGATGCGGTCGGAGAGCTCCAGGACCTTTGCGGCGGTGGCGGGATCGAGCGCGGCGGTGTGCTCGTCGAGCAAGAGAAGCCGCGGCCGGGTCAGCGCCGCCATCAGGAGGGTCAGCGCCTGGCGCTGCCCGCCGGAGAGGAGGCCGACCTTGCTTGTCATCCGATCCTCCAGCCCGAGCCCGAGGGACGCGAGCTGCTCGCAGAAGAGTTCCTTTTCCTTTTGCGTAACGCCCCAGGAAAGCCCGCGGCGTTTGCCGCGGCGGAGGGCGAGCGCGAGATTTTCCACGATCTGCATATCGGGGGCGGTCCCCATCATCGGATCCTGGAAGACGCGGCCGATCAGCGCCGCGCGTTTATACTCGGGGATCCCGGTCACGTCCTGCCCGTCGATGAGGATCTTGCCGCCGTCGACCGGCCAGACGCCGGCGATCGCGTTGAGCATGGTGGATTTTCCGGCGCCGTTGCCGCCGATCACGGTGACGAAATCCCCCTCCGAGAGGTGAAAGTCGATCCCGTCGAGGGCGACCTTTTCGTTGATGGTGCCGGCGTTGAAGACCTTGCGGACGCCGATCAGATCAAGCATTCTCCTCGCCTCCCTTCTCCTTCGCCGCGCGTTTGGCGGCGGAACGGAAAGAGGTATGCGCCTGCCGTTTGAGGTAGGGGATCGCCAAAAAGACCGCCACGATCACCGCGGTAAAGAGCTTGAGGTCGTTTGAGTCCAGCTTGAGCCAGAGCACGACGCTGACGACGAGATAGTAGATCACGCCGCCGACGGCGATGAAGGCGAGCCGGCCGAAAAAGTTGAGCCGCTTGCCAAGGATCGCCTCCCCGAGCACCTCGCCGATGATCACGGCGGCCAGCCCGATGACGATCGCGCCGCGTCCCATGTTGATATCGGAAAAGCTCTGGTACTGCGCCATCAGCCCGCCCGAAAGCGCGACGATGCCGTTGGAGAGCGCCAGACCGATGACCTTCATCCGGTCGATATTGATCCCCTGCGCGCGGCTCATCGCGGGATTGTTGCCGGTCGCGCGGAGCGCGGATCCCTGCTCCGTTCCGAAATACCAGTAAAGGATCATCACGAGAACGAGCGTCAGAAGCGCCCCGACCAGGATCGCCGAAGGGATCCGGCGGGAGGTCAGAAGAAGGCGGTATTTATCCGGGTTGAGCGATTTGTTCGACGCCATCCCCATAATATGGAGGTTGACGGAATAGAGGGCAAACTGGGTGAGGATGCCCGCGAGGATCGCGGGGATCCCGAGCTTGGTATGCAAAAGCCCGGTCGTCAGTCCGGCAAGGACTCCCGCGAAAAACGCGACGATCAGCGCCGCCCAGGCGGGCCAGCCCGCCAGAATGAGCATCACGGCGCAGGCGCCGCCGGTGGTAAAGGAGCCGTCCACCGTCAGATCCGCCACGTCGAGAAGCCGGAAGGTGATATACACACCGATCGCCATGATCCCCCAGATCAGGCCCTGCGAGATGCTGGCGGGAAAACTTTTGATGAGATTGAGGGGGTTGAGAGAAGCAAAATAATCAAGAAGAGGCAAAACCGTATCCTCCCTGAAAACAGGATAGAGGAGCGGCCCTTTTTCGGGCCGCTCCCGTCAAACATTCAAACGATCAGTCGGCAATGGCAACGTAGTCGGAGGGGACCGTCACGCCGTGAAGCTGGCAGAGGTCCTTGTTGTATTCTTTTGTGAACTTCGGCGCAAAGCGGACCGCCATCGTCGAGATATCGGCCTTGTTGACCAGGACTTCGTAGGCCATCTCGCCGGCGGCGTAGCCGATGTCGTAGTAGCTGATCGAGAGGGTGGCAACGCCGCATTTCTTGCAGATGCCCTCTTCGCCCGCGATGATCGGGGTCTTGGCATTGGACGCCACGTTATTGATCGCCTCGCCGGAATGGGCGGCGGTATTATCGGTCGGGATGTAGAGAACGTCGCAGGCGTCGCAGGCGCTCTGAGTCACGGCCGCCACGTCGTTGCTGTCGGAGAAGGTGAAATCCTTTACGGTATAGCCGAGTTCTGTGAGGGACTTGGCAATCTCGGTCGCCTGATACTTGGAGTTCGCCTCGGCGGAGCAGTAGAGGACGCCGACGGTCTTTGCGTTCGGGAACAGCTCGTGCAGCATCGCCGCCTGCCCGTCGAGGGGAGCGAGGTCGGAGGTGCCGGAGATGTTCTTTCCGCTGGCGCCGTTCCAGTTGGAAATGTCAAGCGCGGTGCCGTAATCGGTCACGGAGGTCCCGATGATCGGGATCGAGGCCGTGGCGGCGGAAGCCGCCTGCAGAGCGGGCGTGGCGTTCGCCATGATCAGATCGACGCCGCTTGTCACGAACTGGGTGCAGATCGTCACACAGTTGGCGGAATCGCCGGAGGCGTTCTGCTCGCTGAAGGCGACCTTGTCGCCGAGCTTTTCGGTCAGCGCGTCGCGGAACCCTTTGGTCGCGGCGTCAAGCGCTTCGTGCTGAACGAGCTGGCAGATGCCAACGGTGTACGTCGCCTTCCCGCCGGCGCAGCCGGCAAACGGAAGGGTCAGGCACGCGATCAGGACGAGCGCCAGAAGGATGGAAAGCTTTCTTTTCATTATTATCATAACTCCCTTTGTTTTTTTGTTATTATACAATGCCTCTTGACAAAACGCAAGCGAATATTTATTATTATAGATATAAGTTTCCCTTATGAGGTGGCTATGATACGCTATAAGATCCTGCTCCGGATCGCGGAGAATGAAAGCTTCAGCAAAACCGCCGCCGAGTTCGGCTACACGCAGTCCGCCGTCAGTCAGACCGTGCGCTCGCTCGAACGGGAGTGGGGGGTCTTCCTCTTTTCCCGGAGCAAGCACGGGGTCTGTCTGACCGAGGACGGACGGCGGCTGCTGCCCGCCCTGCGGCGTCTGTGCGCCGCCTACGACGCGCTGCTGGAGGAAACGAACGCCGTGACCCGGCTGGAGAGCGCGGTGGTGCGGGTCGGCAGTTTTGCGAGCGTGTCGGCGAACTGGCTGCCGGAGCTGATCGGCGGCTTCAAAAAGATCTACCCCTCCGTCCGGTTCGATCTGATGCAGGGAGATTACGAGACGGTCCGCGGCTGGATCCGGGAGGGGACGGTCGACTTCGGCTTTCTCACGCCGGAGGTGGCGGGCAAGCTGGAAACGATCCCCCTGCTCACCGAGGAGATGGTCCTCGTCCTCCCGAAGGGGCACCCCCTCGCCGAAAAAAAGGAGATCGCCCTCTCCGATTTTTCCGCCGAGCCGTTCATCTTCCTCGACTCGGGGAAAACGAGCGAGCCGCTCAGCTATCTGTCCGGCGGCAAAACGGCGCCCAACCTGCAATACCGGGTGTTTGACGACTACACGATCGTCAATATGGTCGAACAGGGGCTCGGCGTCTCCATCCTGCCGAAGCTCACGCTCGCCCGCTTGCCGCAGCAGATCCTGCAGCGCAGCCTCACGCCGAAGATCACCCGCACAATCTGCCTCGCCTACCGCGGCGAGCGGACCCTCTCCGCCGCCGGCCGGGCGTTCCTCTCCTACACGGCAAAGCATCTCGAGCGGTGATCCGGCAAAACCGGCCGCTCCCCGAAAAACTGCAAAAGAAAAGACCCCGCCGTCCGAACGGCGGGGTCCTCTTTTCAACCGGGCAACTCTCTCCGCCGGCCGGCGGAGAGCTTTTTATTTGCGGGCGGGTTTAACGTTGGAGTCCGGCTTGATACGGCCGCGGATCTCGCCGTTGGCGTCTTCAAACGCCTTGATATGGTTCCGGATCAAAACGAGCACCTGACTGTTGACGCTCCGGCCTTCATAATCGGCAATATACGCGATCTTATCCAGCATTTCTTCTTCAATCCTGATCGATACGCTTTTCACCGCCATAAAAACACCTCAAAATAAATATATTGCATATTTATTTTAGGCACATTTTGTGTTATCATGTTAAAAACGGATATACCGTGTATCTGAAAAGTTTTGTTCTGCTTCTCTCCATAAAAACAAAACTCTCTGCATAACGGCAGAAAGTCTTGTTTTATCCGCTTTTTCAGTCCTCCTCCAACAGCTTGGCGGGAGAGATCTTCAGTACCTGCGCCATTTTGAAAAGCGTCTCCAGCGAAACGCCCCGGATCGTTCCCGGGCCTTCCACCTGCCCCACAAAACTCACGCTCTTTCCGATCAGCTCGGCAAAATACTCCTGGGTAAAGCCCGCTTTTCTCCGGTAATAGGCAAGCTTCAGGCCGAAGGTGATATATTTTTGCGGAAACTCTGTTTTCATAGCTCGTCCCTCTTTCCTTCTTCTCTTCTATTTTATCGAAAAGCGGGACAAATGATGATATTCTCAAATTGCAGATATATTTACTTTAAGTGAATAATACTGTATAATAGCTAACAGATCAATCACTTTGAAAAGGGGAAAAACATGAAAACGAACGTCTGCTGCTTTTTCGGACACCGAACGATAACCGAAACGAACGAACTGAAAGATCGGCTCTCCGCCGTGATCGAAAAGCTGATCACAAGCGAGCAGGTCGACACCTTTTTGTTCGGCAGCAAAAGCCGCTTCAACGATCTTTGCCGCGAGCTGGTAACGGAAAGCAAGGAAAAACACCCTCACATAAAGCGGATCTACATGCGGGCGGAGTTCCCTGTGATCCGCGAGGAATACAAAGCTTACCTTCTGCGCGATTACGACGATACCTATTATCCCGAAACCGTGCTCGGCGCGGGCCGAGCCGCCTACGTGGAGCGCAACCGCGAGAAGATCCGGAAAAGCGGGGTTTGCGTTGTCTATTTTAAGGAAGAGAACGCGCCAGCCGGCCGCCGCAGCGGCACGGAGATCGCCCTCCGGTATGCGCTCCGGCAGGGAAAGCGCGTCATCCGGCTGTAACGCGCGGCGCGGGCAGCCGCGCCAAAACGCCCCGCGGCGATCGCCGCGGGGCGTTTTTTTGGAGTTTCCGGTTTCAGTTTGCGGAGAGGCGGACCGGCTTCCAGGTGGAGGGATCCGCCGCGCGGCAATCGTCGAAGGTATCGGGGGCGGAGACCGTTTTTCCGTCTTTATTATAAAGAACGGCGTTGAAATAGACGGTGTCGCCCGTCAGGCCGAGGGCAGCGCGATCGAGCGAGAGCTCGGTGATCCGCCCGAGGCGGGACGGGTCGGCGGCGTTCTCTTTGGTCACGGCGAGGGAGACGCCGGTAAGGGAGACGGGCGTTTCCTTCCCGTTCTCCACCCGGACGGCGGAGCGGACGCCGCTTGCGTCCACGGTCACGCGATAGAAGGCGCCTTTTGCCGCCGGAGCGAGATAGAGTTCTTCGTAGTCCCCTTCCCCGTCGGGGGTATGATCCAGCCGCTCGACAAGCAGGGAAACGGTCGTATCGTCGTACCCGAAGCGGAAGGACGCCTGCGCCTGGCTCTTTGAGCCGAGGAAGAGCGCGTCGGTGTTATCCGCCCATTCGGCGTTGTTTCCGTCCGCCGAAGCGGTCATTTTGCTCGCGTTGACGCGGTGGTTGAGGTAGAGGATCCCGTAGATGAGATCGGTCGGCTTGGTATCCTTTGGATTTGCCGCATCCTTTTTGTTTTCCAGAACGGCGAGGAGCGAGTGGGAGGAGAGCAGCTCGGTCGACTGCCAGTGGCAGGTGGAGGTGAGCGCCGCAAAGGGCTTTTGCGCCGACTGGAAGCCCTTGCCGTTCGCGCCCGCGATCACCGAGGTAAACCCGCCCCGGTTATAGGTGATCACCGTCTCCCCGGACGGGAACTGCGCGAGATAGGGACCCGTCCCGCCGACAAACTTTTTGTTCAGCCGGTCGGCGGGGCCGACCTCGGTCAGCCCGAGCGAGTAGTCGAGCGTGTCGGTATAGCCGAGATCGATCGAGAAGGTCTTTTTGATCTCCTGCCGCTCGCAGGCCATCATATAGGTCCCGTTGTGGAGCTTGAGGAGGATGGGCATCTGGTCGTTCATGATCTTGCGGCCGTCCAGATCCCCGACGTAATCCTGGATCACGCGCTGCGCCTCGTAGGGAGCGCCGGTGACCTCCGGCGTCCAGGTAACGCCGTTGTCGGTCGAGCGGACGATCGCCGAGCCGCTGGAGCGGATCGTGTTGTTGTAGCCGTAAAGATGGACGTACGGCGCCGTGTGCGTGAAGACGCAGTAGATCGTACCGTCGTCGTCCTGCATAAGGAAGGGCTCCCAGTTCATCCCGATATAGATGCGGCGGGCGGCCGACCAGGTCTTGCCGTTGTCGGTCGAGCGGCGGATCTCCAGACCGCTGTGGTCAAGGTCGGTCGTGTAGCCGCTTTTCGGGCGGAAGGAATACACGGCGAGCAGATCCCCGTTCCGGAGGACGATGGCGTCCGCCGTGGCGTAAAGATATTCGGTCCCGGTACTGCACGCCAGGTACTTCGGCGTCGACCACGATTTCAGATTGTCGCTTATCGTGTAGTAGATATCCGGGCCGGTCAGGCCGGTGTTGTAAAAGAGGATATACTTGCCGTTCGGGAGCTGTTTGATCCGCGGATAATACGCGTAAGACGTCTGCAGATGCTTGGTCGTAAGCGTCACGGCGGAACGGAAGTCCAGCTCCAGCGAGGAGTGGTTCTGCTCGCCGTCGTGATCGTCGGTCGCGCCGTCCGAGGCGTTCAGCTCCGCGATCGTATGGAGCAGAACGGAGGACGCGGCCGGCTCCGTCTCCTCCCCCGGTCCGGGAAGCTCCGTCTCCCCGCCCGTCGTATCGCCGGCGGGCAGAGGGGGCGCGCTGTCGCAAGCCGCTAAAGTCAGCAGAAAAATAAGCGGAAATAAAAGAGAAAGCAGTCTTCCGGTTCGTTTCATCGCGCAACCTTTCTCGTTTATCAAACGTCTTGTGAGTTTATTGTTTGATATTTGTCTAATCTCAAACAATCGCTTTGTATCGGTCTTTTCTCTATTTTAGCAGAGAAACCGGCGGTTTGCAAGACCATTTTTTCCGACGAAAAGGAGGAGCGTCTTGCCTTTTTCGACGCCGGCTGAAAAGCCGCGCCCCGCCGATCTCCCCGAAGGGCGGCAGGGCGCGGGCGTTTGCTTTTTTCCGTTTGTTATCCTTCGGTCAGCGACGCGCGGATCCGGGCGGCGCGGCTGCGCTCCAGGGTATAGGAGAAGACGCCGCCCTCCTCCTTGGGCAGAGCGCGGACGGCGCTCGTCGCCTGGTACTTCACTTCGGGATCCGGCGCCTCCCGGACGAGCCGCTCCAGCGCGGGCGCGGCGGAAACGCCCAGCTCGCGCAGATAGGAAACGTCCACCGTCTCCCGCTCGCCGGAGAGGTAGCGGGCCACGTTATAATCGGCGACAAACCCCCGGACGTTCCCGAAGAGCAAAACGGTCAGCGCGCAGGCGCAAAAAACGGTGAAGATCCGCATATAGGCGAAGCGCCGGAAGAAGACGCGGATCAGCATCAGAAGGAAGGCGACCGCCAGCGCGATCATGAAAACGCTGGTCAGGAGCCGCAGGACGCTGAGATCGTAGTTTTTCACGTAGAGGATCATCTTCGAGAGCGCCGTTCCGATCAAAATCAGGCTGAAGAGATCCACAAAGACCGCCAGCGCCCCCGCCGCGCGGGCGGCGCGTCCCTGCCGCTTCATCGTCGAGAGCGCGGCGAACAGGGCGACGAGGTCGATCGCGGAGATCACGCACATCTCAAAGAAGCCGCGGCGGGCGTACTCGGCGTTCGTTTCGATCCCCTCCGGCAGCAGGCCGGAAAACGCGTCGAAGAAGTACGCAAGCTGGGAAAAGAGGTAGGTCAGATAAACGACCGAGAGCAGACCGAGAAAGCCGCAGGTGATCGCCGGCTCCACACCGCGCGCGGGGGCAAAGCCGTCGTCGGTCTTGATCTTTTTGTTCGGATACCGCTGGGAAAAGAGCATCCCCGCGGTAAAGGGCAGCAGCGCGAACGCGAGCAGCAGATGCAAAAGCACCCTGCCGACCGAGGAGGGAAAGTTCTCCGCGATCCGTTCGATCAGGCCGGAAAAGGCGCCGTCCGCCCGCATCAGAAGGGGCAAAACGATCACGAGCACGGGGACCGCCAGCATCACGCCGACGGTGAGATAAAGGAGGGTTTTGAGCAGTTTTTTCGCGTCGGGATCCTTTCCCTCCCCCGCGGCGCGGGAGCGGCGGAAGAGGGCGCCCGCCTCCTCAAAGGGACGGACAAAGAAGATCGCCGAGGTATCGAGCAGCAAAGCCGACGTGTCGCTCCCGTGGGTAAGCGTGCCGGAAACGCCGCCGGCAAAAATCAGATAGAGCAGCTCGACCATCGCAAAAGCGAGGAAGGAGACCGACGGCTCCGCCGAAACGGAAAAGCCGCAGGAGAGAAGGACCCCGAGCCCCCCGCAAAGGAGGGGAAAGGACGCGGCCTTCCGCCCGGGCAGGAGATAGAACGCCGTAACGGCAAAGAGCGCGATGAAATACACCGTCAGCCCGAGGCGCATCTTATGGTAATAAGCAAAATCGAAGAAGAAAAAATTGACGGCGAACAGCAGGATAAAAAAGATGCGGTCGCGGCGCACGGGCGCGGTCTTGGGCGCCGGCGCCGAAAGGGGAACCGAATAGCCGGGGTTATACGGCGCGTACGGCGGGCGGGGCGCTCCGTAAGGCGGGGGCGGCGTCTGCGCGCCCGGCGCGGCGGGGGCTTCTCCCGGGGCCGTCTGCCCGGCTTGCGCCGCCGGAGCGGCGGGACGGATCTCTTCAGGTTCGCGGTTCATAGCGGAACGCCTCCTCTTCTTCTTCATAGGCGATCAGATCGCCGGGGGTGCAGTCCAGTTCCCTGCACAGCGCCTCCAGCGTGGAAAAGCGGATCGCCTTGGCTTTGTTGTTTTTCAAAATCGAAAGATTGGCCTGCGTGATCCCGACGCGGGCGGCCAGCTCGCCAAGCGGCATCCGGCGCCGGAGCATCATCAGATCCAGCTTGAGGACTGTTTTTTTCACCGCTCGCCTCCTATATCGTCAGGGCGTTTTCCGCCTTGATCTCCGCCGCGGCAAAAAAGAGCCGGGAGAGGACCGCCACGATCACCGAGAGGAAAAAACCGACGAACGCGCAGAGTAGCAGCGGCAGATACCGCCAGCCGACCGCGGCGCAGACGGCGGAGGCGATCAGGGCGCAAAGGGCGAGGAAACGGAGCAGGACGGCGTTGCGCCGGACGAAGACCTCCCCCCGCAGGATGCCGGTAAGCAATACGGCGAGAAAACACATCCCGGCGAGCGCAAAGGGCGCGGCGGCGTAAAAGGCGGTCAGAATGCCGGGAATGATACTCTCCGGCCGCCCCGTCCGCTCCGCGTAGAGCCGCAGCGCGGAAGGCGCAAAAAAGAATCCGCAGACAAGCAGCCCGCCGCACAGGACGGTCAGCGCCAGGCAAAGAAAGGTCAAAAGATCCGCTCGTTTCATACGGTCCCCCCGTTCTTTTTTTCATCGTTCGGGGAGAGTATAACACGGGATTTATCGTTTGTCAATATGTAATTTCCGTTTTACACTCATTTTTTCCTGTTTTTTGGGTTTCGCGGAGGCGGAAAACGCCCCGCGCGATCAGGAAAGGGATCGCCGAGCCGAGCGAGAACACGAAAAGATAACAAAGAAGGAAGAGGGGATACGGCAGCGCGGCGGAGAGCCGGTCGAACACGGGGAGCGAGGAAGGATGATAGGGGGAGATATAAAAGAGATCCAGCCCGCCGCCGATCCCGGCGCGGTAGGTGATCACGTCAAGGATAACCGCCAGCGAAACGAAGGCGGCGAAGACCGCCGCGCCGGAGAAAAAGGTCTTTTTCGACGGGCGGACCGCGCCGGAGAGGAGAAGATAGCTCCCCATCACGACCTGAAGGCCGTGGTGCGTCATCGTCTGCACGTTGATCAGTACCTCGGAAACGAAGCAGGTATTCGGATAGAGCATCACGGCGATCCCCGCGGTCAGCCCGTAGGAAGCGAGGAAGGCGCAGAGCGCGCCGTGGACCTTCCCCCGCCGGAGGAGAGCGGCAAGCAGCGCCGCGTACATCGGCGTGGAACAGAACTGATAGGGGAAGATATACCACGGATAGCTCCACGCTTCCCCGTGATAGGAAAAGGAGATCTGCTTGTAGCACTCGAAGCAGAGGGAGATCACGGCGGCGGCGAAAAGGACCCGGTTCGGCTCCGGGCGCGTCCGCGCCAGAAGAAGGATCACGGCGGCGAGAACGCCGAGCGAAAGCAGATGAAACCAGCCGTAGTCGGTCGGCCGGGTCATTTCAAACTGAAGAAAGACGATCACACGTTCCAAAATACTCACGCGGTTCCTCCCGTTTTCGGATCGGCGGCGCCCGATTTTTTCCGTCGGGACGCGCCGGAAATAAAAAAGCTCGTTTCGTTTATTCTACCACCGGGCGTCTGAATAAGCAAGACGGCGCGTCCTGCAAAAAGACCTCTCTTTTTTCCGCCGCGCGCGCCGGGCAAAGCTCTTTCTGAAAGCGGAGGCCCGCCCCGCTGCAAAAACCGGCGGCGGGAAAAACGGAAGGGAAAATTGCGGAATGTTCTTGACATCCCGCCCGTCTTGTTATATAATAAGGCAGTCCGGTCATACATCGACCAGCCGGATGATGGAGAAGTACTCAAGCAGGTCGAAGAGGCGCCCCTGCTAAGGGCGTAGGTCGGGGAACCGGCGCGAGAGTTCGAATCTCTCCTTCTCCGCCAAAAATCCCGCGCAAAAGCGCGGGATTTTTCCTTTTTCACTCTTCACTATTCACTTTTCACTCTTCTTCTCCCTGTCTCCCGCGCCGGCGGACGCGCCGGCGTTTTCCGTTCAGCGGGAAAAGGTGATCGTCTGTTTTCCGGCGTCTGCCGTCGCCTCCCGGCCGAACGGCAGAATGCAGCGCGGCATCGCGTGCCCGATATTCAGATCGGCAAGGACGGGGAGGGAGGGGTCGCCGATCTCCGCGACGAGGATCTCCTCGTATTCCTTTTGGTTCGTCTCGTCCATCGGCTTGCCGACGAGCACGCCGTTCACCGCGGCAAAAACGCCCGCTTCCTTCAGCCGCCGGATCATCCGCCGGTAATGCTCCGGCGGAATCTTCTCCTCGCTCGTTTCGAGGAGCAGGATCTTCCCTTCCCACTCCGCGGGCGAGGGAAAAAGCCGGTACCGCGCGGCGAGCGCGGGCGTGTCCGCGTAACGCCCGCCGTCAAAGAGATCAAAAAGCGACTCGACGCAGCCGCCGAGGATTTTGCCGGAAAAGACCGGCGCGCCCTGCAAGAGCCGGAAGCCGCCCGCGGGGTGGGAAACGGGCGGAACGCCGATCTGGTCGGGTCCGAAGCCGCCGCCGGACTCCCGGCTCCCGTACCAGACGGGGCTTGGGGTAATCTCGCGGATCCCGCCGGTGGCGAGCAGTTCTTCAAAATACCGGCGGGTATAGGGGAGCATCTCCCGGTCAAGCTCGCAGACGTCTGGCAGAAACGCCTGGCCGTAAAAGGTGGGAAGCCCCAGCTTGGCGAGCATCAGGTGGTTGACGGTGGTATCGGAAAAACCGAGAAAGATCTTCTGCGAGAGGACGCGCTCCAGCTCTCCGTGATCGAAGAGATACGGGAGCAGCCGGTAGGTATCGTCCCCGCCGATCGCGCAGAGGATCATGTCGATCTCCGGGTCGGCAAACGCGGCGAGCAGGTCCGCCGCCCGGTATTCGGGATGCGCCTTCAGGGCGGCGATCCCGTCGAGCGCGTGGGGAAGAAAGCGGACCTTCAGCCCGTACTCCTCCAGCCGTCTGAGCCCGATCTCCCGCTCATGCCGGATAAACTCCTCCCCCAGCACCCCGGAGGAAAGACTGACGATCCCGACCGTTTTGACGAACATATCCCGCTCCTTTTTGTTTTTTCCCATTCTATCACAGCCGGGCAAAAAAAGCAACCGCCCGCGCTTTCGGCGCGGCGTGATAAGGAAGTATTATGATATTTCTTTGCCGCGCCGAAAATGAAGACGCCCGTGGGACGGGCTAATGAAAAATGAAGACGCTT
>CAMKAU010000055.1 GCA_946410595.1 uncultured Clostridia bacterium | reverse complement strand
GGATAGAGCAACTGCCTTCTAAGCAGTAGGTCGAGGGTTCGAATCCCCCAAGGCACGCCACGTTATGGTGGGTATGGCGCAGTTGGTTAGCGCGCCAGGTTGTGGCCCTGGAGGCCGACGGTTCGAGTCCGTTTACCCACCCCAAAAATCCCGCGTTTCGGCGCGGGATTTTTCCTTATTCACTCTTCACTCTTCACTCTTCCTTCGTTCTTCGTCCCGCGAGGGACTGTTGGAAATATCATAGTGACAGAGGGACACAATACACAGCGAAGAAAACAAAAAAGTTAGTAGAAGAAGACGGATTCCGTAAGAGTATGTCCCGACCGGGTACTCCCAGCGATAACCAGCCAATAGAGAGCTTTTGGCGCATCCTGGAAGTTGAGATGCCGGATATCCGGCATCTCAACTTCCAGGATGCAAGCCGGGCTGTCGTTGCGTACATTGAACTCTATTACAATTCGCAGAGACTTCATTCAGGTATCAATTATTTGATTCCAAACGAGTTTTTCACTCTTCTTTGTGTCCACTAATCTTGACAAGTTTCAGGAAAAACGGTATAAAAATCGGGCGCAGCCCCTTTTTTCTTATCAGGCTGCAACCGAATCCTTTTTTTTTCGAGTAGATAGACGAAGAACCTTTCAAACCAAATCTTGCCGGAAGGGGGCGACCGAATGGAGGACCATCTCATCGTTGATTTGTATTGGCAGCGAAACGAGAACGCGATCCTTGAAACGGAAGCAAAGTACGGGAAATATCTGCACAGTATCTCCTATCAGATCCTCTTGAACGATGAAGACGCGGAAGAATGCGTAAATGAAACTTACCATGACGCCTGGCGGTCCATGCCGCCTCACCGGCCTTCTGTTCTTTCCGCTTTTTTAGGAAAGATCACCCGCCGGATTTCCATCGATACCTGGAGAGCATACAGCGCGGAAAAACGCGGCGGAGGCGAGCTCGCTCTTGCTCTTGACGAACTGGAAGAGTGCGTATCGGGAACCGGAGACGTAGAGACCGAGGTCGAACGGCTTGAGCTTCAAAGAAAACTGAACGCTTTTCTGCTGGCGCTTCCCGGGGTTGACCGTCAGGTATTCGTCTGCCGGTATTGGTATATGGACTCTGTTTCTGATATTGCCGAGCGGTTCGCCTGTTCCGAGAGCAAGGTCAAATCCATGTTGTACCGGACGAGAAAGAAACTCCGTACGATGCTTGAAAAGGAGGGGTACTGAAGTGGAAGCCATCGGTCTGCTTAATCTGATCGGAGATCTTGACGGCAGCGTGATTGAAGAAGCCAAAAAAAGGAAGAGATCCGTCATACCGGAATGGACGAAATGGGTAGCCGCCGTCGCGTGCCTGTGCTTGGTCGCGGGAGGATTTTTTGCGATTGCCCGGGCCCGCAAAACGCCCCCCGTCGTTTCGGGAGACCTTCCCAAAATTGCGATCCCGGAGTATCGGCCCGACGGAATGGGATACGAGGGATTGCGGTGCTACCATGCGGAGGAGTTGAAAAAAAACGGGAACCCATGGCGGGAAGACGCGGTGTTGGAAACGCTGCCCGTTTTCTGGAACGGAAGTTATGATCCGTTAGGCGTCGGCTTGCCGTTCGGTTTGACCGAAGCGGAAATGACCGCAGGATTGGAAAGCGCCGCAAAAAAGCTGGATATGGAGATCCTGAATACCAAAGTTGAAACAAACGCCGCAAAGAGTATGGTTTACAGTGTCCGTGCGACTTCAAAAATTGGGAACTTGACAGCTTACGCCGACGGTTCGCTGGTATATGAGCCGCCCGTCGGCAATAAGCTTCCGGAAGAGTATCATTTTTCCATTTGGGACACCACGGATGCGGAAGCACAAGAGGTCATGACCTATTTGACGGAAACGTACGCCTCTTTTCTGAATTTCGAGCGTCCCGAGCTTGCGCTGCAGGGAGGATATGATTTCAAAGGAAATTATAATGTGCGCTGGTTTTATGTCTATGATGCCGGAGCTGATCTGACGGAAAGCATCCTGAATTACTGCTTCCGTGCCGCGCAGTTTGTGCCGGAATACAACGGCGGAATCATGCGGATCAAACTTAACGACGGTCTTTGCGCGGCGCAAAAAATCGGGGACTATCCCTTGCTTTCCGTTGCAGAAGCGAAGGAAAAACTGCAAAACGGTCAGTATCAGTCGAGCGCTCCTTTCGCCATAACCGGGGAATCGTATATTGCGATGGTGGAACTGATCTACCGTTCCGGCCCGCGGGAAGAAACGTTGCTCCCGTACTATCACTTTTATGTTGAGATTCCGGATAGCGGCGTGCGATTGGCGGATGGTCTGAAGCACTACGCCGGCTACTACGTCCCTGCCATCCGGGATGAGTATATCTCAAACCTGCCGACCTACGACGGACATTTTAACTGAACAAAAGATTCGCCCTGCAAGTCTTCGGCTTGCAGGGCGAACGGTTTTCTAAAACGTCAAACCGGGTGCGAACTGTCCATTTACAAACCCGGAAATATCTTCTATAATATAAACAAGAGCAGAAAAGGAGGGGAACGCGTGAACGTCGGAACCGTCATTGCGCAGCTCAGAAGGGAGCGCGGTTTTTCGCAGAAAGGTCTTGCGGAAATGCTCTTCGTCTCCGCAGACCTCGTTTCCAAGTGGGAAAACGGAAGCAGACGTCCGGACTATCCGATGATCGAGCGGATCGCGGAAGCGTTGGGGGTCTCGCCCGACGGTATCCTGGATAAAGATCGGTTCATTTTCGAGGAACTCTCCGATTGTATTCCCGACGGGACCCGGATCACGGAGGACGAGTTCACCGAACTGCTGAACGGCTTTCTGGCTTCTCTCGGCAGGGACGAGGCCGAGATCTTTGTCCGCCGGTATTATTTGACGGAAAGTATCGCAAGCATCGCCGAGCGGAAAGGGATCCGCGACAATCACGTCCGGAGCCGGCTTTCCAAGACCCGGAGCAAGCTGAAAAAGAGGATAAGGAGGATGCGGGAATGAACGAGAAAAACAGGTTTCTCTATAACGTCACGGCGCACATCGACGAAAAGTTGATCGACGGGCTGATCGGGGAGGATCGAACGCCGAAAAGCGCCGCGCCGGAAAAGGGGCGGCGGACGCCGATCAAAAAAACGCTTGTCGCCGCGCTTGCGGCGGCGCTCGCCGTTTCGCTCTTTGTCGGAGGGATCTTTGTTTGGCAAAACCGGAAGCCGGATCCGAACAGCGGAACAAAAAAGACGGTAGAGCCGTTCAAAGGGACGCCCGGCAATTACGCCGGCGCAAAATTTATGAGTCTGGCTGACACCTCCGTGACGCGGGATTCGCAACAATACGGGTCATCCTATTATACTCCGGATCATATCGATCATATCAACAGCATCGGCGCGTTCTTTGACAGGATCACCGAAAGTCTGTTAAGCGGAAAGGAAAACGCCGTCGTCTCGCCGGTCAATATCTATATGGCGCTCTCTCTGCTGGCGGAATCGACCGGCGGAACGTCGCGCCGGCAGATTCTGGACGTGATCGGCGTTCCGGGAATGGAAGAACTGCGGGAGCAGTCAAAGCGGATCTGGATCCAAAACAGCTACGACAACGAATACGGCCGCTCGCTGCTCGCCAACTCCGTTTGGCTTTCCGGCGATCTCGCCGTCCGGGAAGCCTGCGTCAAGCTCCTCAACGACGAGCATTTTGCGTCTGTGTTTGCGGGGGACTTTGCCGACGACGACTATAAAAACGCACTGAAGCAATGGCTCTCCGACCAGACGAAAGGTCTGCTCGACAACTGCATCAACGAGCTGGAGATCCCGGACGATACCGCCGCGGCGCTCGCGTCGACGCTCTACTATAAAACAAAATGGAATGACAAGTATGAGAAGACGGAAAACGGGACCTTCAAGGGAGCGGGCGGGGATCAAAATTGTGTTTTCAACGTGAAAACCGTGAAAGGTGCAGCGATTTATGAGACGGATCGGTTTACCGCCTATAGCGAAATGCTCTCCGACGGAAACACGATGTGGTTTTTCCTGCCAAACGAGGGCAGCACCGCGGAAGACGTGCTGAAAGCGGATCTTGCTTCTTTTGCAAGCCACCCGAAAGACGCCCGCGTTCACGATTGCAACGTGACGGTCAGAATGCCGGATTATGACGTGGATTTTAACCGTTCCATTCTGGAAGACCTGAAAAAGCTCGGCGTGACCGACTGCGCCGACGCGGCAAAAGCCGACTTTTCGCCGCTGACAGACGCCCGACTGTGCCTCGGCAACTTTATACACGCCGCGCGCTTCAAAGCGGATAAGGAAGGCGTGGAGGGCGCCGCGTACAGCATACAGTTTCTTGACGGGGGAGGGCCGGTCGAACGTCCTCCGTACGATTTCACGCTGGACAGACCGTTTGTGTTCATGGTCGTGCACGGCGGCGTGCCGATCTTTGTCGGGACGGTCACGGAGCTTTGAAAAGGACCGCCTTCGGGCGGGCTCGATCTCACCGCAAAGCGCGGGAAGGATGCCGAGAGCGTCCTTCCCGCGTTCGCTTCCGAACGGGCAAAGCCGGATCGGCATGCCCTTCCGCGCCCCGTCTCCCCTTGACATCCAATTCCGTTGCCTTTATAATAAAACCAGAGAAAGAAGATCGCCCTCGGGGAAGCCGGGCATACCGGCGCGGCCCCGGAACAGGAGAAAACTATGTTCAAACGATCCAAAGAAAAACCGGACGACGGGATCGTCGTTTTGCGGGATCCGGGGCCGCAGGTCTGCGGCGGGACCCGCGCCACGCTGGACACCCGCGCGCCGAAGGAGATCAGCTCGGAGGAGATGATCCTCTTTGACGCGACCTCGGCGCTGAACGTCCCCTCCCTCGGGGAGGACGACCGCCTCGGCTACCTTTCCGCCTTTGCCGCGCCCTGCGGCGAGGGCACTTTTCTGCTGCTGGAAACGGCGATCGGTTTCCGCCGCCGGGACGAAAAGGATCTCCGCTGGGCGCTCGTACGGGAGAGCGTCTTTCCCGCGCTTGTCCGGCTGGTAAACGAATGCGGCCTCGCGGCGGAGAACGGCCACCACTCGTCCACGGCGGGCCTGCCGGAGAACTTCGGCGGGAGCGTTACGGTCCGCTACGCAAGCGGGGAAACGGTCAGCTTTTCCGATAACCAGGCGCCGGTCCTCTCCCTCGAAACGGCCGAGAGGATCGCCGACCTCTTTGCCGGGGCGATGAAGGGGGAGACCCTCCCGCTGCCCGACCCCGCCGACCTGCGGGAGATCCGCTTCTGCGAGAACAGAGAGGACGGCGGCTATACCCGCGCCGCGCTCACCCTGAACGCCGACGGGACCGGCACGAATAAAAAGGCCTCCCGTTACGACGGACCGAAAGTCTATGAAAGCGAAAAACCGGTCGACGCCGAAACGGTCTCGTCGATCCGCCAAACGGCCGCGGAGACCGGGCTGTTTGCCTGGGCCGGTCTGCCCGTCTCCGACTTCAAGCCGCTTTCCGAAAAAACGCTTACCTTCGTGTTCGGCGGCGGGGAGGAGATCTCCGTTCCGGGCGACCGGATCCTGCCGGATCAGATCCGGGACGGGTTTTTCCGGATCGAGCTGGAGATGACGACCAAACACTGAAAAAAACGGACGGGAGGGAACTGTTATGGCAGATCATTTCGGGGAAAAAACGCCGAAGCTCGGCTTCGGTCTGATGCGCCTGCCGAAAAAGGACGGCGTGATCGACGTGGAAGCGGTGAAGGAGATGGTGGATCTCTTCCTCGGGGCGGGCTTTACCTATTTTGACACCGCGTTCGCCTACACCGGCTCGGAGGAGGCGATCAGAGAAGCGCTGGTAAAGCGCTATCCGCGCTCCTCCTATACCCTTGCGAGCAAGATCAACGTGGCGGAGCGGTTCGCCCCGGACGCCGAGGCCTCCAAACGGCAGCTTATCACCAGTCTCGAGCGGTCCGGCGCGGAGTATTTCGACTACTATCTTCTCCACGCGATGATGGAAAAGAATATCCGCAAGTACGAGGAGTTCGGCATCTGGGATTTCGTCCGGGAGCAGAAAAAGGCGGGCCTGATCCGGCGCGTCGGTTTTTCCTTCCACGACAGCCCGGAGGTGCTGGAAAAGCTCCTTACCGACCATCCCGAGGTCGAGTTCGTGCAGTTGCAGATCAACTACGCCGACTGGGAGGATCCTACCGTCGCCTCGCGCAAAAACTACGAGGTCGCGCGCCGGCACGGCAAGTCCGTCGTGGTGATGGAGCCGGTCAAGGGCGGCAAGCTCGCCGACCCGCCGGACGAGGTAAAGGAGATGATGCGGGCCTGCCGCCCGGAGCTCTCCCCCGCCTCCTGGGCAATCCGCTTCGCCGCTTCCCTCGACGGGATCCTGACCGTCCTTTCGGGAATGTCAAACCGGGAGCAGATGCTCGACAATCTCTCCTATATGAAGGACTTTTCGCCTCTGAACGCGGAAGAGCGGGAGGTCATCCGGCGGGCTCAGACGATCCTCGGCGCCGTCCCCTCCGTCCCCTGCACGGCCTGCCGCTACTGCGTGGAGGGCTGCCCCGCGGGGATCCGCATCCCCGAGATCTTCGCGGCGATGAACGCCCGCTTCGACGAAAAGGAGAAGGGGAGCGCCGGCGAGCGGTACGCCGAAGCGATCCGGGACGGCGGAAAGCCGGAAGACTGCGTCGCCTGCCGCCAATGCGAGGACGCCTGCCCCCAGCACCTGCCGATCACCGACCTGCTCAAGGGCGCCGCCGCGCAGTTCGCGGAGAAAAAAGAGAACTGAAAAACCGGCTGAAAAAGAGTTTCTTTTTCAGCCGGTTTTTTGCCGGGCGGCGGCCGCCGCCCGTTTTCAGTTTGTTTTTTCAACCGCCTCGCGCTTTTTTTGCCGGAGAGCGATCCATTCGTGCAAGAGCCCGATCACGCTGGAGATCAGCGTGGCGAAGGTGCCGAGGAAACTCATAAAGTTTCCGACTTTCACGGTAAAGACGAGGTACATACAGCAGGAGATCACCATCAGGATCTTGGTAACGAGGGTGTTCTGCCCGTAAAAACTGACAACGGTCAGCGCGCTGCCGGCGGCGGGCAGGAGAAGATAGGGGGAAAACCCGCCGGAAACGAAATCGGCGAGAGGGGAGAGCATCATCAAAACGATGAAGACCCACATCCAGATCCGCCTGTCCGCCCACGCGCGTTTTCCGCGGAAGTAGAACACAACGTCCCGCCCGATCGCGAACAGATAGATCAGCGCGGAGGTGAGGATACCGAAGAGCAGATACTGCAGCCCCCACAGCACGTCGGAGATCACCTTCTGGATGAAGATGCGGTCCCGCTTGTTGCTCATAAAAACAAAGAGACAGTGGATCACGGCGACAAGGCCGAGCCAGAACGCCGCCGCGCGCGTACCGGTCGCCGAAGAATAACCGGTCAGTTGTTTCAGATCATCCCAGAAAGTCAAAGAGCGCCTCCGCGAAAACCGCGCCCGAGAGAGCGGAAAATAACGGCTCTATTCTACCGCGCCGCCGCGCGGCTGTCAAGACTCCTGCGGCCGTTCAGTGGAGTTTTGTCGCGTAGCACCATTTTCCGCCGGTCAGCTTGCCGAAGATATACTTGGAGGAGGCGGATTCGCACATCGTATAGATCCTGCCGTCGAGGATCTCGATCTCCTCCGCCATCGGCGGGAAGGTCAGATCGTCGACGAGCGCGGCGGAGTCGAGCGCGTACAGCGGGAGCTTCCCCTTTTCGCCGTCGATCTCGCCCTGCGCCTCGGCTTTGGCAAGATCGTAGACAAAGATATGGGAAAACGCCACAGCGTAGGAGGTGGAGAGGTAGACCTTGCCGCGGTCAAAGCACATTCCCTGCACGAGGTCGGGCAGGGAATAGGCCTTCACCGGGACGGGGTCGAGCCCGAAGACGGCGTCCGCCGCGTCGGAGAAGCGGTAGGCGACCGCCATCGCCTGCTGATAGTCGCCCGCCTTCGTCGTGCGCTTGTGGGAGTCGGCGGTTTTGTAGTTCTGCTCGCGGTAGAACTCGCCCGCCCAGAGCGTCCCGTCGCCGACCGCCGTAAAGGAGACGCTCATATCCCCCTCCTCGTAGATCGAGACGGGGAAGGAGCCGAGGCAAACGACCCCCGCGCCGTCCTCCGCCTGAAGGATCTCGTCTTTGGAATAGACGAAAAGGCAATGGTCCCCGCCGCCCGCGACGTAGACGTACGGTCCGTAAACGGACAGACCGCCCGCGTGGCCGCAAAAGTCCGAGCCGTCCTCCTCAAGCAAAAGGACCTCTTTGACGGTTTTGCCGCTTTTTTTATCCACCAGATAGATCGGGGAGGCGCCCTCGCCGGAGCGGTAGCCGGTCACAAAAAAGCTGCCGGACGCCGCGTCGTAGGAGAGCCCCTGCGGGACGAACTTTTCCCCGAGCCCGGGGATCAGGAAGGCCTTTTCGGAATGTTTGTAATAGTTTGCCACCGGCAGCCGGAACCAGAGCCGCCCGCCGAGAAGGATCGCGGCGATCGCCGCGGCGAGGATGACGCCGATCCGCAAAAGGACCCTGCCCGCTTTTTTCGTGCGTTTCGTTTCGCTCATGATGATCGTTCCTTTCTGATCGGGGCGGAAGGGAGAGGGCGCTTTGCGCCCGCCGTCCGCGCCGTTTCTGCTGCCATTTTATCACAGTTTTCTCTTTTTTTCAACACACCCGGAAAAAACAAACTTTTTTCGCAGAGCTCTTGCATGATCTGTTCATTCTGTTATAATAGGATCAGATAAACCGAAAAGGAGGCGCGCGATGAAACAAGTCAGCTTTACCAATCCCGTCTGCCGCGGGGCGGACCCGTGGATGTTCCTCTCCGGCGAGTATTTCTATCTCTGCTGCACCGCGGGGCGCTCGCTCTGGCTCTACCGGTCGAAGGATCCCTCGAAGATCACGGCGGAAGGAGAGTGCGAAAAGGTCCTCGCGTTCCAGCCGCGCGAGGGGGAGGCCTGGTCAAAGGACCTCTGGTCCCCCGAGATCCATCATTTTACGGAAGAGGAGTTCCCCGGCCACGGCGGCTGGTATCTCTTTATCGCCTGCGACGACGGGAAAAACGTCAACCACCGGATGTACGTTCTGAAGTGCGAGGACCGGGACACGCCGTTCGCCCCTTACGGCGAGCCGCTGACGGGCGAGCGCTACGTCCCGAAGAAGATCGAATCGGAAACGGACGGGACCTTCAACGCCGGCTGGTGCTGCGGGCAGACGATCCTCCGGCATAACGGCAAGGTCTACTGTATGTGGGTCGACGAGGTCGGACGGCAGACGATGGATTTCCATCAGCGCGACCGGATCGCCCTGCTGAAAAACCCATGGACGGCGGGGGACGCGGGCGTCATCATCAAGCCGACCGAGGAGTGGGAGACGCACGGCTTTGGCATGGGCGCGGACGGCGTCATCCGCCCGCGCGTCGTCGAGGGCGGCACAGCCGTCTACGGAGAGAACGGCGAGCTTTACGTCATCTATTCCGGCAGCGGCTACTGGACAAAGTACTACGCCCTCGGGCAGATCACGCTCGCCGGAGATCCGCTCGTTTACGCGGACTGGAAAAAGGAAAAGGAGCCGCTCTTCTCGATGAGCGACACGGTCTTCGGCTGCGGGCACGCCTCCTTCTTCACCGACGCGGCGGGCAAGCGCTTCATCGCCTATCACGCCTACCTCTCGCCCGACCGCGCCGGCGGACGGTACGTCTTCATCGAGCCCTACCGCATCGAAAACGGCAGGATCGTGATCGGCGACGGGAGCGGCAAGCCCGCCCCGCTCGATACCGTCCAGACCGTTACGGTTTACTGAGCCGCTTTGCGCCGAACGCGCAAAACGCCCCTCGCGCTCTGCGCGAGGGGCGTTTTTGTCGGGGTTATGGCGGAGAGAGACGCGCCGCAATCCGCTTTTCAAGCCATCTGCCGCTGAGGAAGCGCCAGAGAAAGACGGCGGCGCGGAAGACCCAGTCGATCATCATGGCGATCCATACGCTGATCACGCCGAGACCGAAACGGCAGGCGAGAAGATAGCTGCATCCGACCCGGAACGCCCACATGGAAAAGGCGGAGATCAGCATGGGGAAGGCGGCGTCGCTCGCGGCGCGGAAGGCGTTCGGCAGAGCGAAGGCGACCGGCCAGATCGTTGCGGCGAAGGCGTTGTGGAGCAGGATCATCTTCAGCGCCAGGCCGTTTGACTCGGCGGAAAGGTCGTACACGCCGATCACCGGCCGCGCGAGGAAGGAGAGAGCCAAAGCCACAAAAAACATAATCCCGTAGGTCACGCCGAGCAGCTTTTTCGTATAGCTTTTCGCCTGTTCTTTTTTCCCGGCGCCGGCGCACCGGCCGACCACCGTGATCATCGTGAGCCCGACCGCGCCCCCCACGGCGTATTCAAAGGAAACGAGCGAATTGGCAACGGCGTTGGCGGCGATGGAAGCCGTGCTGAAGGTGGAGACCAGACTCTGCGTCATCAGCTTGCCGAAGTGGAAGGTGCCGTTTTCCAGCCCGCCGGGGATGGCGATCCGGAAGATATTCCGGATCATCCCGGGATCCGGCCGGACGCGAAAGAGCTTTTCCACGTAGATCGGGTTCTTTTTATTGTGGGAAAGAAAGAGGATCACCCCCGCGCCGAAAACGCGGGAAAGCAGCGTGGCGATCGCCGCGCCCGCGGCGCCGAGCCGGAGGCCGTAGATCAGGATCGCGTTGCCCGCGATATTGAATGCGTTCATCCCGAGGGAAACGGAGAGGGAGATCCCGGCGTTCCCCATCGCGCGGAAGACGGCCGCGCCGCCGTTATAGAGGGCAAGGAAGGGATAGGAAAGCGCCGTGAAAAGAAAGTAGATCCGCGCGTGCGCCATCACGGCCGCTTCCGTTTTTCCGAAGACGAGGGAGAGCAGGGAAACGCGGAAGATCAGCGCAACGGCCATCACGGCCGCGGAGATGAAAAACAGGACGTAATAGAGCATCTTGGCGGATACGCGGGCGGACGCGTAGTCCTTTTGCCCCAAAAACTGCGCGCAGACAACGGCGCCGCCGGCCGCGAGCGCGGCGAAGACGTTGCTCATAAAGAGATTGAGAGAATCGACGAGGGAGATGCCGGAGACGGCGGCTTCTCCCACGCTCGATACCATCATCGAGTCCACCATACCGACGGTAACCGCAAGAACCTGCTCCAGGATCAGCGGCAAAAGGATCTTTACGAGATCCCTGCGCGAAAACAACATGATTTCTGTCTCTTTCCTGCTTTTGATCGTATTATTATATAACCCGCCGCGCCGCCCGTGTCAAGTATTTTTCCGAAAAACGGGGAAGCGCGCCCTTTGAATCCCTTCTTTTGATCCAAGCAAAAAAGCAAGGAGCACCCATCGGGTACTCCTTGCTTTTTGCGAAAGAGCGTACAAACGTAACGTATTATCAGCTTGACAAACCGGAATTTGTCGGGATTGAAACAGTTACTCAAACGTCTTAAGTGCTAACGTTAATCATTGTTATATCGTAAAACAACTGTTTTATCGGGCGACTCTGTCGAATACAGCGTAACAATAACACTGTCGTATGTCCAATCAACATCTTTAATATTTTCCTTAAAAGCATTCGCACCGTCATTGAAAACTTTTTCATCGATACTGTCAACTACCGCGCCGCTTTTTTCTTTTAATGTCAAACGCACATCAGCAGGACCAAATGAAAAAGGTTCGCCAACCTGTTGAAAAACCAGGATATATTGACCGTCAGGGCTGTCAAAAGAAGCGATATCAGTTATCGTTTTATTCTTGGAACAGGCGGTTAAGCCGACTATGCAAATAACTATCAGAATTAAATGATACAATCTTTTCAAAACTTTATTCTCCTCCGCAAATCCCGATTTGTCGGGATTCTATCTTTCTATTATCTTTTTTCTTTCATGGTCTTTATTGATGATATAAGCATACATCTGATCGCGCCGCAATCGTTTAGTATCGGTTTGTAGGATTGTTCGTCTATATATCCGGTTTCGAACAGCAGTTCAAGCCAATACTCGGTTTCATATACTTCTTTCAGCGATATTTCAAATTTTGATATAAAATCTTTTGTGCCTTGCGCGTACTGCGCTTCGTGAATATTGGCGCCGACCGATGTGCCGCTTCTGAGCAGTTGATTGGTCAGTACTGATTCGCGGCTGTTTTGTTTGATATCTCTGCAAAGAACAACGATTCGTTTTGCAAAAACTTTTGATTTATCACGAAGAATACTGTCAGACATTGTCATCACCTCGAATATAGTATAGCATAAGACTTGTATTATTTCAAGTTATATTGCCGCTACGCGGCAGTTATATTGATTCTGACGGATCAGTTATATTTTGCGGCGACGCCGCAAAGTGATATTATATTCGCCTGCTGACTTCAAACTGCGCGAAGCGCAATATAACTCGGCGTAAGCCGAATATAACTGCGAAGCAATATCACTCGCCGCAGGCGAATATAACTGAAAGAAACCTGATTTGGTAGACAAATCAGGTTTCTTTCATGTGCTTACCGAACGAATATGCAAAACGGATATAATTAGGTAAAAACTGTGTTTTTCGCCTAATTTCGGCTCCTTAAGAAATACCCATCCTTAACAAAAGTGATATATCTCGCTTGCGCTCGATGTGATATAATTTGCTGACGCAAATTGCGATATATTCGGCTAACGCCGAATGCGATATGATATAAATCCACTCACGCCCGCAGGCATATCACTCGCCGTGGGCGTATATCACACGCGAAGCGTATATCACAAATCCACGCAGTGGATTTAT
>CAMKAU010000054.1 GCA_946410595.1 uncultured Clostridia bacterium | reverse complement strand
TTGTGTAAAGGGAGCTGTCAGCGGAGCTGACTGAAGGATTGTAAAAAAGAAAAAAATGCCGCTCCGTTCCGATCGGGGCGTCCGTCCGACAATCCTTCCACCGCAAGCGGTCCCCCTCCCTTTACACAAGGGAGGCAAACGGCGCGATCATCCTGCGCAGAGAAAACAAACCTTTGCGGCGGGAGATAAACCCCCGCCCTACAAAAGAAAGATTGTTTCGGGCTTTGTAGGGCAGGGGCTTGCTCCTGCCGCGTTTTTTGGTTGTAACCTCAACCGCCGGAGGCGGATCTCGTTGCCGCGCTCCTCACGACGGGCGGCAACAAAAAAGGGATCCCCCGGATCCCTATCAACATTTCATTATAATACATAAAAAATCAAATGTCAAGACCAAAAATATGGGGAAAAACGATAAAAACTAAACTTGCAGACCCTTTCTTCCTATGCTAAAATAAAGGCGCAATGAAAAATAGGGGATTTTTCCCCGATGAAAGGATCAGAAATATGAAAAAGGTATTTACCATTTTGCTTGCCGCCCTTCTCATGATGACGCTCGTTCCGCTGGCCGCCGTTCCGGCGTCCGCCGACGAGGTCGTCGTCTACGTTAAGGACAAAGGCACCGGCGACGGCTCCTCTCCCGAGAACGCCGTTTCCACCATGGCCGAAGCGTACGCGCTGATCGGCGACAACGACGGCACCATCGTGATTGTCGGCACCTTCTACCACGAGGAAGTCTTCGAGGCGCCCGCTCACAAGGGCACCGTCACCATCACCGGCGTCTACAACGGCGTCGACTACAAGGGCGAGTACGCCTGCCTGACCACCGACCACTTCATCTGCAGCGGCGATACGGTCTTCAAGAACATGACCCTCCGCGTGATGGATAAAACCGCGCTCATCCGCGCCCGCTTCCATCACCTCACCTTCGGCGAGGGCTTCCAGACCACGACCGACGATTTCTCCGTGATCATTCCTCAGCTCTACGTCGTCGGCGGCGACCAGGACAAAGAGTCCCTCGAGGATACCGCGCAGGATATCCACGTAACGATCAAGTCCGGTACCTTCCAGGAGGTCATCGGCGGTACCCGCTCCTATGCCGCTCCCTCTGACTACACCGGCCACATCCTCGTTGAGGTCGGCGGCGCGGACACCCGGATCGCCAAACTCACGCTCGGCTCCCGCGGCTCCACGTCTTATATGGGGACAGGTACGCTCGTGCTGGACGGCGGCCAGATCGACTACTTCACCTGCGCCCACGCGAACAAGGCGGCCGGTTTCTTCAACGGCAAGGCGGAAGTGATCCTGACGAAGAACTTCAGCTTTGAAAAGAGCCATCAGGAAGCCGGCGCCCGCATCAACGGCGAGCGCGTTTTCCAGGGTCTCTCCGGCGCTTCCTGCTGGTTTGACTATTATCCGGACACCATCCTGGCCGAAACGGTCCTGAAGATCGACAGCTCGGTCTACGACGCGATCATGGCGTCCGAGATGTACGACGCGGACACCAACCCCAACGGCAAGATCCTTGCCCAGTCCTTCACCGCGATCGAAAAAGCGGATAACTCCTCCTACGAGCTGACCTACGAGGAGCCCGCCACCGGTACGCCGTATGAAGGCGGCAGCGTAGAGACCCAGGCCCCGGCCGAGACCGAAGCGCCGAAGGAAACCGAAGCGACGAAGGAGACCGAAGCGCCGAAGGACACCAAAGCCGCAACCGAAACGAAGAGCTCCACCGTCACCGAGGCGGCCGGCACCCAGGCGCCCGCGCAGTCCGGCGAAAAGAGCGGCATTCCCGCCTACGTCTGGGCGATCGTCGCGGTCGTTGTGGTCGCCGCCGTCGCGGGGATCATCATCGGCGTCAAGAAAAAGAAAAACTGACACGGCCTTTCGCCTGCGCGGAAGAGACGGCCGTCCCTGAGACGGTCTGACAAAAAACAGCGCCGGCTGAAACGGGGAAACGCCCCCGTTTCAGCCGGCGTTTTTTGCCGTCGGGGAAGGGAGAAAAAAAGAGGAAAAACTTTGAAAAAAGCCCTTGACAAGCCAGGGGCTCGCTGATATAATAATATACTGCATTACAATCGCTTACTATGCCGGTAAGTGACTGTTGTGCCGAAGAGGCCGGCGGTTTTTCCTGCTTTCGGCGCGGCCTATTTAACGGAAACGGAGTGATTCTGGACAATGCTCAAACCTCAAAAACTCGGCGTCACCGAACGTATGAGCTTCGCAAAGATCGAAGAACCGATCAAAATGCCGAATCTGATCGAGGTTCAGAAAAAATCGTACGAATGGTTCTTAAAGGAAGGGCTGCCCGAGGTACTGCGGGACGTCTCTCCGATCGTGGACTTTTCGGGGAACCTCTCGATCGACTTTATCGGTTATTCCCTTGAATCGAAACCCCAGTATCCGGTGGAAGAATGCAAGGAGCGCGACGTCAACTACGCCGCCCCCCTCAAGGTCACCGTCCGTCTCAGCAACAAAGCGACGGGAGAGGTGAAGGAGTCGGAGATCTTCATGGGCGATTTTCCGCTTATGACGGACGCCGGCACCTTCGTCATCAACGGCGCGGAGCGCGTGATCGTGTCCCAGCTCGTCCGTTCCCCCGGCGTTTACTACGGGGAGGAGATGGAGCCGAGGACCGGCAAGGCGATGCTGACCGCCACCATCATTCCTTACCGCGGCGCCTGGCTCGAGTACGAGACCGACGTCAGCGACGTCTTCTACGTTAAAATCGATAAAAACCGCAAGCTCCCCATCACGATGCTGATCCGCGCCTTCGGCGTGGAGAAGGATGAGGAGATTGTCGCCATGTTCGGCGACGATCCCAAGATCACCGCCACCTTCGAGCGGGACGACTCCCGCCGTCTCGCGATCGAGAACGGCACCTCCTTCCGCGAGGAGGCGCTCAAGGAAATCTATAAAAAACTGCGTCCCGGCGAGCCGCCGCTCGTGGAATCCGCCGAGATGCTGCTTAACAATACCTTCTTTGATAATAAGCGTTACGATCTCGCGCCGGTCGGCCGTTTCAAGTACGACCGCAAGCTCGGCGTCGCCCGCCGGATCGAGGGCTGCAAGACGACCCGTCCGGTCGTCAGCGCGATCACGGGCGAGGTGCTGTGCGAAGCGGGCGTGACCCTCGACCGCGCGCTCTCCCGCGAGCTGGAGAGAAAGGGCGCAAACGAGGCGTTTGTCCTCGCGGAGGACGGGACCGAGCAAAAGGTCTTCTCCAACGGCGCCGTCTATCCGGAGGCGGTCCTCGGCTATCCGCTTGAGGGGATCCCCGGCCTGACGGAAAAGGTCCGTCTCGACGTTCTCACGGAGATCGCGGAGGAAGCGAAGGGAGATCGGAAGGAAGCGCAGCGCCTTGCCGCCGCGCGTATCCACGAGCTCTGCCCGAAGCATATCCTCATCGACGATATCTTCTCTTCCATCAATTATCTGATCTGCCTCTCCCACGGGATCGGGCAGACGGACGATATCGACCACCTCGGCAACCGCCGGATGCGGTCGGTCGGGGAGCTTCTCCAGAACCAGCTCCGCATCGGTCTTTCCCGTCTTGACAAGATCGTCAAGGAGCGGATGACCGTCCAGGATACCAACGACGTGACCCCCGCCGCGCTGATCAACATCCGTCCGGTCGTGACGGCGATCCGCGAGTTCTTCGGGTCCTCGCCGCTTTCCCAGTTCATGGATCAGAACAACCCCCTCGCGGAGCTGACGCACAAGCGGCGTCTGTCCGCGCTCGGACCGGGCGGTCTCTCCCGCGACCGCGCGTCCTTTGACGTCCGCGACGTGCACTACACCCATTACGGCCGTATGTGCCCGATCGAAACGCCGGAAGGTCCGAACATCGGTCTGATCTCCTATCTTGCCACCTACGCCCGGATCAGCGAATACGGCTTCATCGAGGCGCCCTTCCGCGTCGTCGACAAAAAGACCGGCGTCGTCACCGACGAGGTCCGCTATATGACCGCCGACGTGGAGGACGACTATATCGTCGCGCAGGCGAACGAGCCGCTCGACGAAAAGCGCCGCTTCAAAAACAAGCGCGTCGTCGTGCGCGTGAGAGACGCGATCATCGAGGTCGACCGGGAAGAGGTCGAGCTGATGGACGTTTCCCCGAAGATGGTCGTCTCGGTCGCGACCGCGATGATCCCCTTCCTGGAAAACGACGATAACAGCCGCGCTCTGATGGGCTCGAACATGCAGAAGCAGGCGGTCCCGCTGATGATCAACGAGCAGCCCTACGTCGCTACCGGCATGGAGTACAAGGCGGCGTACGACTCCGGCGTTACCGTGATCGCGAAGGAGGACGGCATCGTCGACCGCGTCACGGCGGACGAGATCGTCATTCTCCGTCCCGACGGGCAGAAGGACGTCTACCGTCTGCTCAAGTTCAAACGCTCCAACCAGGGCACCTGCATCAACCAGCGTCCGATGGTTGCGGAGGGCGATACGATCCGCGCCGGCGACGTGATCGCCGACGGCCCCGCGACGAAGAACGGGGAAATGTCCCTCGGCAAGAACGCCTTAATCGGCTTCATGACCTGGGAGGGCTACAACTACGAGGACGCGGTCCTCTTAAACGAGCGCCTCGTCCGCAACGATACCTATACCTCGATCCATATCGAAGAATATTCTCACGAAGCGAGAGATACCAAGCTCGGGCCGGAGGAGATCACCCGCGAAGTGCCGAACGTCGGCGACGACGCGCTCAAGGATCTCACGGCGGAGGGTATCGTCAAGATCGGGACCGAGGTCCACGCGGGCGACATCCTCGTCGGCAAGGTCACGCCGAAGGGCGAGACCGAGCTGACCGCCGAGGAGCGCCTCCTGCGCGCGATCTTCGGCGAAAAGGCGAGAGAGGTGCGCGACACCTCGCTGCGGCTGCCGCACGGCGAGTCCGGCGTGGTCGTCGACGTGCGCGTCTTCTCGCGTGAAAACGGCGACGAGCTGCCCCCCGGCGTGAACAAGGTCGCCCGGATCTACGTTGCGCAGAAGAGAAAGATCTCGGTCGGCGACAAGATGGCGGGCCGCCACGGCAACAAGGGCGTCGTTTCCCGTATTCTTCCGCCGGAAGATATGCCTTACCTCGCGGACGGCACGCCGCTGGATATCGTTTTGAACCCCCAGGGCGTTCCTTCCCGTATGAATATCGGACAGGTCCTGGAGGTCCACCTCGGGATGGCGGCGCGCAAGCTCGGCGTCAAGTACGTAACGCCGGTCTTCGACGGCGCGAACGAGCGCGACATTCTCGAATGTCTGAAGGAAGCGGGCGTCTGGCGGAATATCCGCCCGGGCGAGAACGTTGAGGGCAAGGACGTGATCGAGCTGCTCGACAAACCCGCCAAAAACGGCAAGATCTACCGCGAGATCTCCCGCGCGGACGATCCCGCCCGTTACGAAACGCTGCTGGCGGAAGGAAAGCTGCGGGTCGTGGACGGCAAGAGCGACGTGTACGACGGCCGCACCGGCGAGATGTTCGACAATCCCGTTACCGTCGGCGTCATGTATTACCTCAAGCTCCACCACCTCGTGGACGATAAGATCCACGCCCGGTCCACCGGTCCTTACTCCCTTGTCACCCAGCAGCCTCTCGGCGGCAAGGCGCAGTTCGGCGGACAGCGCTTCGGCGAGATGGAGGTCTGGGCGCTCGAGGCGTACGGCGCCGCCTACACCCTGCAGGAGATCCTCACCGTCAAGAGCGACGACGTCACCGGCCGCGTGAAGGCCTACGAGGCGATCGTCAAAGGCCAGAATATCCCGACGCCGGGCGTGCCCGAGTCCTTCAAGGTGCTCGTCAAAGAGCTGCAGTCTCTCGCGCTGGATATCCGCGTGCTGGATCAGGACGGCAACGAGGTCGTCCTGAAAGAGTACGACGACGATTACGAAACGCCGACCTACGTCAGCGACGAAGATCTGGGCGAAACGGTCGAGACCGACGATCTCTTCGATTCCTATATCGAAGAAAAGGATCCCGATGAAGACGACGGAGACGCCGATTTCTACGGGGACGACGGCGACGAGGACGATTTCGACGGGGACGGCCCGGACGGCGAGTAAATCCGTTCTGAGATTCCGATCAATATTCGAGAGGGGCTCTCCCCGCGGGGAGAGCAGGGTAAAATAGATGGAAAAGAATGAATTCAGTTCGATCAAGATCGGCCTTGCGTCGCCGGATATGATCCGTTCATGGTCGCACGGCGAGGTCAAAAAGCCGGAGACGATCAACTACCGCACGCTGAAGGCGGAAAAAGACGGTCTGTTCTGCGAGCGGATCTTCGGGCCGACGAAGGACTGGGAGTGCCAGTGCGGAAAGTATAAAAGACAGCGCCACAAGGGCAAGATCTGCGATAAGTGCCACGTGGAAGTGACCACCAAAAAGGTCCGCCGCGAGCGGATGGGGCATATCGAGCTGGCGGCGCCCGTGTCGCATATCTGGTATTTCCGCGCGATCCCGTCGCGCATCGGCGTCCTGCTCGACATTTCGCCGAGACTGCTGGAGCGCGTGCTCTACTTTGCGCAGTATATCGTTATCGATCCGGGTTCCACCCCGCTGCAGAAGATGCAGCTTCTGAAGGATACCGAATACCGCGAGGCGAGAGAACGCTACGAGGACGACTTCCGCGCCGGGATGGGCGCGGAGGCGATCAAGGAGCTGCTCGCCGAGATCGACGTGGAGGAGCTTTCCGCTCAGCTCAAAGCCGAGCTCGACGTTTCCACCGGTCAGAAAAAACTCAAGATCATCAAGCGGCTCGACGTCGTGGAGGCGTTCCGCAAATCCGGCAACCGTCCCGAGTGGATGATCCTCGACGTGGTCCCCGTGCTTCCGCCGGAGATCCGTCCGATGGTCCAGCTGGACGGCGGACGCTTTGCGACCTCCGACTTAAACGACCTCTACCGCCGCGTCATCAACCGCAACAACCGCCTCCAGAAGCTGATGGAGCTCCGCGCGCCGGAGATCATCATCCGCAACGAAAAGCGGATGCTGCAGGAAGCGGTGGACGCGCTGATCGACAACGGCCGCCGCGGCAAGCCCGTGACCGGGCCGAGCAACCGCCCGCTGAAGTCGCTTTCCGAGATGCTGCGCGGCAAGCAGGGCCGGTTCCGTCAGAACCTGCTCGGCAAGCGCGTCGACTACTCCGGCCGTTCGGTCATCGTTGTCGGCCCGAGTCTGAAGATCTATCAGTGCGGTCTGCCGAAGGAGATGGCGCTCGAGCTCTTCAAGCCGTTCGTGATGAAGCGGCTGGTCGAAACGAACAAGGCCTCCAATATCAAGGAAGCGAAAAAGAAGGTCGACCGCGTCAACAACGAC
Organism: uncultured Clostridia bacterium; assembly: GCA_946410595.1. Classification (GTDB taxonomy): domain Bacteria; phylum Bacillota; class Clostridia; order Oscillospirales; family CAG-272; genus RUG12395. The sequence goes on along the minus strand of CAMKAU010000054.1, from coordinate 5,850 downwards.
GTCTGGGACGCCCTCGAATACGTGATCAAGGATCACCCCGTCCTGCTCAACCGCGCGCCGACGCTGCACCGTCTGTCCATTCAGGCGTTCGAGCCGGTGCTGGTCGAGGGCCGGGCGATCAAGCTCCATCCGCTCGTCTGCACGGCGTTCAACGCGGACTTCGACGGCGACCAGATGCCGGTCCACGTTCCGCTGTCCGCCGAGGCGCAGGCGGAGGCGCGTTTCCTGATGCTCTCCGCAAACAACCTCCTCAAACCGGTGGACGGACGCGCCGTTACCGTGCCGTCTCAGGATATGATCCTCGGCTCCTACTATCTCACCATCGTCCGCGACGGGGAGCTGGGAGAGGGGAGAGTCTTCCGCAATTTTGACGAAGCGATGATGGCGTACGCAGGGCATCAGCTCGGTCTGCACGCAAAGATCAAGGTCCGCCGCGAGGCGACCGTGGACGGCAAAAAGATCTCCAAGGTCATCGAGTGCACCCTCGGCCGTCTGATCTTCAACGCGAATATCCCGCAGGATCTCGGCTTCGTTGACCGCAGCGATCCCGAAAACGCGCTGGAGCTGGAGGTCCAGTTCCCCGCGACCAAGAAAAAACTCACCGAGATCGTCGACCGGACGATCAAGCTCCACGGTCTCGGCGTCGCCGCCGCCACGCTCGACGCGATCAAGGCGACCGGCTACAAGTATTCCACCGTCAGCGGTCTTTCCATTTCCGTCTACGACATGACGATCCCGCCGGAGAAGAACGATCTGATCCATCAGGCGGAGGACAAGGTCGCCGTGATCAACGATCAGTTTGCGGAAGGCGAACTCGACGAGCACGAGCGCTACGACCACGTCATCAAGACCTGGGAGAAGGCGACCAAGGAGATCACAGACGCGCTCCAGAAGGGCTTTGACAGCTACAACCCGATCAAGATGATGATCGACTCGGGCGCCCGCGGTAACTCAAGCCAGCTCCGTCAGCTTGCCGGTCTGCGCGGCCTGATGTTCGCGACCGACGGCCGCACGATGGAGATCCCGATCAAAGAGAACTTCCGCGAGGGCATGAATATCCTCGACTACTTCGTCGGCGCCCGCGGCTCCCGTAAGTCCCTGTCCGATACCGCTCTGAAGACGGCGGACTCCGGCTACCTGACCCGGCGTCTCGTCGACGTTTCGCAGGACGTGATCGTCCGCGAGGAGGACTGCCATACCACGCACGGGCTGCTCGTTTCCGCGATCTACGAGGACAGCAACGGCACCGGCAGCGAGCGGAACGTGATCGAGCCGCTGATCGACCGCATCGTCGGACGGTACGTGCTCGGCGACGTCGTCGATCCCAAGACGGGCGAGGTCCTTGTAGAAGACAATCATCTGATCACGCCCGCTCTCGGAAAGCGGATCGTGGACGCGGGGATCGAAGAGGTCAACGTCCGCTCCATCCTCCGCTGCGAGGCGAAGCGCGGCGTCTGCGCGCACTGCTACGGCCTGGATCTTGCGCAGGGCAAGACCGTGGATATCGGCGAATCGGTCGGTATCATCGCGGCGCAGTCCATCGGCGAGCCGGGTACCCAGCTTACCATGCGTACCTTCCACACCGGCGGTATCGCAAGCGCCAACATCACCCAGGGTCTTCCCCGTATCGAGGAGCTCTTTGAAGCAAGACGGCCGAAGAAGACGTCGGCGGTCGCCGACTTCGACGGCGTCGTCCATATCAAAGAGGACAAAAACTCCCGCACGATCACCCTGACCGGCGCAGACGGACAGGAGCTCAGCTACCGGATCCCCTTCGGGATGCATATCGACGTGGAGGACGGCCAGTCGGTGATCCGCGGCCAGGCGATGACGGAGGGCTACAAGGCGCCCGCCGACATTCTCCGCGTGATGGGGCTCGACGCCGTGTTCGACTATATCGTCCGCGAAGTGCAGAAGGTCTACCGTTCGCAGGAGATCATCATCAACGATAAGCATATCGAGGTCATCACGAGACAGATGTCCCGCAAGGTCAAGATCGAGGATCCGGGCGATACCTCGCTCCTGCTCGGCGCGGTCGTGGATATCAGCGAGTTCCGCGAGGAGAACGAAGCGGTCGAAGCCAGGATCGCAAACGGAGAGGAAGCTCTCCGCCCCGCCGTTTCCTCCCCGGTCCTGCTCGGGATCACCAAGGCCTCGCTGCAGACCGAGTCCTTCCTCTCCGCCGCCTCCTTCCAGGAGACGACGAAGGTCCTGACCGAAGCGGCGATCAAAGGAAAGATCGACCGCCTGCTCGGCCTCAAGGAGAACGTGATCATCGGCAAACTGATCCCCGCCGGCACGGGTCTGGACTGCTACAACAACGTGGACGTTCAGCGCACCGCCGCGCCCGAAGCCTAAAAAAAGAAGACAAAAACGCTATGCGCTTCCGTGCATAGCGTTTTTGCAAAAGGAGAGTCCCGTGATCAGCGAAATGATGCTTCCCGCCTCGGACGGGGTCCGGCTCTATACCCTCCTCGCGCTGCCGGAGGGCGGCGGACCCTGCCCCACCGTTTTCCTGCGTACGCCCTACGACGCGCCCTCCCCCACGCGGGAGGCGCTGGAGGAACGCCTCGGACGCGAGCCGTTTTTCTCCTTTCTCTCGCGCGGGTACGCCGTTCTTTTCCAGCATTGCCGCGGTCGCGGCGGCAGCGAGGGGGTATGCGTTCCCTATTCGGAGGAGGAGCGGCGGGACGGGCTGGAAACGCTCGCCTGGCTGCGCACCCTCCCGCACTATAACGGGGAGGTCTTTTTCAGCGGCGGCAGCTATACCGCTTCGGTCCTGCTTCTGATGCTCGACGAGGAGATCCCGGATCTTCGCGGGATCGTCGTCCGCGTGCAGACCGACCGGCTCTATCACCGCAACTTCATCGGCGGGGTAAACCGCTCCTTTTCCGGCTTTTCGTGGTGGCTCTCGATGATCCGGCGGCATCTGCCGGTCAGGGCGCCGGAGGAGGAGATCTACGCCCGCCCCTACCGGGAGATGATGCGCCGCGCCGTCGGCGAGGATCTCCCCGCCTTTACCGAAACGCTGCTGCACGACCGCTACGACGCCTTCTGGCAAAACGACCACCGCTTCCGGGTGATCGAGACGATGCGCGTCCCGGTCCTCTTTGTCAGCGGGTGGTACGACTATTATATCTACGGAATGTGCTCCATGTGGGAGCGGCTCCCCGCCTCCGTGCGGGCGCGGTCCGCTTTTCTCGTCGGCCCGTGGGGGCACGGCCTCCGGGTCCCGGAAAACGCCGAATACCCCCTGCCGGACGCCGTCCTCCCGCCCGATCACGCCGCCGCGTGGTTCGACTCGCTGCGCGGAAAGGGCGCCTTTCCGTACGCCGCGCCGGGAACGCTCCGCTATTACCTGATCGGCTCGGGGAAATGGCTCTCCGCCCCCGGTCCTTATCCGCGCGCGGCGGACAAGGAGGTCTTTTATCTCACGCCGGAGGGCGCCCTGCGGCGCGACCCGCCGCAAAGCGCCGCGCGTTCCTACCGCTACGATCCGGAAAACCGCGTCCTCCCGCGCGACCGGTACGATTTTATCTACCGCGGCCCGGAAAAAGGGAAGTACCCGGACGTTCTCTCCTTCGAGAGCGAGCCCTTCGGGGAGGAGACCTCCTTTCTCGGCCCGGTCGGTTTTACCGCCGACGTTTCCTCCGATTGCGACGATACCGCCTTCTGCGCGCGCGTCTATCTGGTCGAAGACGGGATCGCCTACAACCTTGCCGATACCGCCTCGACCCTCCTGCACGCCGATCCCGCCTACCGGCGGGGTTCGGTCTGCTGCCTGGAGATCGAAACGGCGCCCGTCGCCTTCACCGTCAAAAAGGGGTGCGCCCTGCGGGTGGACGTTTCCTCGTACAGCGACGCCTACGCCCCGCACGCGAACACGGCGGAGCCGTTTGCCCTGGCGACCGGAACGCACGTCGCCGAAAACACCCTCTTCTTCGGCCGGACGGCGATCACCCTGTCCCGTCTGCCCGGGACCGATCAGCCGCGGCGCTGACCCGGCCCGGCGTCAATATGGCGTACGCCGACCGCCGGAAGAATAAGATCCGCGCGGAGCGTTCACCGCGCCCGAAAGGGCGCGGTGAACGCTCCTTTTTCTTTTTCCCATCCGGCGGACTCGGCATAAGATGGTAGAGAAAGAACATCGCGGAGGATCCCGGAGATGGAATCGTTTTTTTCGCTGCCCGCCGTATGGCAGGCGCTTTTCGCCACCCTTTTTACCTGGGGCGTCACGGCGCTCGGGGCGGGGATGGTCTTTGTGTTCAAAAAGGAAAACAAACCCCTCTTTGACGCCACGCTCGGCTTTGCGGCGGGGGTGATGATCGCGGCGTCCTTCTGGTCGCTTCTGCTCCCCGCTGAGGAAAAAGCGGCCGCAAACGGACATTCCGCCGCGCTGGCCGTGACCGGCGGCTTTCTCTGCGGCGGCTTTTTCCTCTTTCTCGGCGACCGGCTCTTTTCCCGCCTGCTGGAAAAAGGGGAAAACGGCAGCTCCCGCAAACGCTGCGCCCTGTTGATCTTTTCCATCACCCTGCACAACATCCCGGAAGGGCTGGCGATCGGGGTCGCCTTCGGTTCGGCGGACGCGCGGGGCGCGATCGCCGCGGCCTGGGCGCTCGCGCTCGGCATCGGGATCCAGAACTTCCCGGAGGGGTCGGCGGTCAGCGTGCCCCTGCGGCGGGAGGGGAAGCGTCCGCTCGCCGCCTTTTTCATCGGGCAGGCAAGCGGGGCGGTCGAGCCGGCCGCGGCGGTCGTCGGCGCTCTCGCAGCGCAGAAGATGCAGGCGATCCTGCCGTTCTGTCTTTCCTTTGCCGCCGGCGCGATGATCTACGTCGTCGCGGAGGAGCTGATCCCGGAAAGTCAGGCAGGAGGGAAAAAAGACGTAACGGCGCTGACCACCCTCTTCGGCTTTGCCCTGATGACGGCGCTCGACGTGGCGCTCGGATAACGAAAAAAAGAAAATTTCAAAAACCTCTTGTAATTTTCTTTTTTGTATGGTATCATATCAAAGTGCCATCGCTTATTCGGGGAAATACCGCATCCTCTCAGGCGGTATTCCTTACCTTATTTATTCTGTCAAGAGGGAGGTGTTTGTTTTGCCGAATATCAAATCTGCGAAAAAGCGCGTCAAAGTTACCGGCGTGAAAGCGCTCCGCAACAAAATGTTCCGCTCCAGACTGCGCACCGCGATCAAAAAGTACGGCGCGGCGGTTGCCAGCGGGGACAAGGCGGCGGCTCAGACGGCGTATGCTGAAGCCGTCAAGATGATCGACCGCGCCGGCGCGCGCGGCGTCGTCCACAAGAATCTCGTCGCCCGCAAAAAGAGCCAGTTCACCAAGGCGCTCAACGAAATGAAGTAAAAAGGGAAGAGCCCTCCGCAAGGAGGGCTCTTTCTTTTTTTCGCCCCGCGTTTTTTTGACACAATTCTGTGACATCCGGGCGCGATAATAAAAAAGGGCATCCCCTTGCCGGGAAGGGCCGCCGAGGGGAAAAACGCCCCGCGCCCCGGCGCTTTGTGAACTTTTTGTAAACTTATGAAAAAAATGAAAGATTTTTGCGTTTTGAAACGTTTATATAAGTGAGGGGATCGGTTTGATCCTTTTCCCTCGCCCGGCTTGCGGAAAAGGCGACGCGAGCCGCCCGCCCCGAGGGGCGCGCTTTGGCCGATAAACCCGCGGAAACCAAAATAACAAGAGGAAAGGAGAAAAGGGAACGAAAACCGATCACCGCCGCGGGAGGAATGGAAAACCGGAGGACCAGGGACCCTCCGGTTTTTCTTTTTGGGGGAAAGGTGAAGCCGCGCGAAGCCGCGCTCCTGACGACGCGCGGCAATGATGTTTGCGCCGATGG
>CAMKAU010000053.1 GCA_946410595.1 uncultured Clostridia bacterium | reverse complement strand
CGCTTTACGATAACGCAAAATATTCGATCGGCTATTCCTACTACGCCTACGCCGCCAATATGTACGGCACGGGCACCGAACTGAAGTTCGTCGCCGTGGACGGTGTTTACCCCGATGAAACGACGATCGCCGGAGATACCTACCCGCTTGTCTCCCGCAACTACGCGATCCTGCGCGCCGATTCCGGCGCGCCCGCCTACGCTTTCGTTTCCTGGATCCTCTCCGAGCGGGGGCAGAAAGTCGTGGAAGAGAGCGGCTATTTCTCCCTCCGCGGCAAGGTGCGCACCCCCGCGTACAGCCTCGGCACCGGGCCGGAGCGCCCGGCGGAGCAGGAGCTCGGGTGGAGTTACGTGCTTTCCTACGGCACGATGGAAAAACTGTTTTCAAAAGAGACGGGGCTTTCCGGCCTCCGGGACAAAGCGGCAGAGCAAAAGATCAACGACCTTTATTATTCCGCCGTGAAGGGCGTTACCGTGTTGCAGGCTGCCGCGATGGTCCAGAACGGTTATCTTCGGATCACGTTCACAACCGCTCTGTCGGATGTGATCCCGAGGCAGCTGCGCACCTCCTCCTTCGTTTTTGATCTGCATACCGGAGACGTTGTCGAAAAGCTCTCCGACCTTTACTATCGCGGGACCGATTATCTGAAGGCGATCCGGGAATACCGCCCGCTGGCCGGATCAGAGGAAGCCGCCTTCTATACCTCGGAGAGCAAAGCGGACGTTTTTGCCGCCAACGGGAGCGATCCGCGCGACGCGATTGCCATGAATGCGGATCCGATGGAAGGAATGTGGGAGGATCCCTCTGTGGTTTCCCTGCGGCTTGGAAAGCGGGAGGGTGCGACCGCCGTTTGCGGAGAGAACGGGCTTTTCATTGAGATCTTCAAGGAAACGCAGGGGTTATCGCCGGAACAGACCGCCGCGATCAACGACCTGATCCTTCGCGTGGCCGACGGGCAGGAAAACTACGCGCGCTTTTACGAGGAAGCCGTCCGCTACGCGCAGGCGCGGGCGGAAGAATTCGGTCAAACGCCGCAGGAGGTAACGCTGCGGGAGGTCAGAACGGCCCTGGTAGGCAACAATTTTTTGAATATATTTGGTTACGGAATCAGCTATTGTTATTATCTCGATACCGGCGAAGAGGTCGATCTTTCCGCGCTTGACGTGCTCCTCGCGCCGGGCTGGCGGGAGGAAGTGAGAGACGGGATCACCGGGGAAAAGAAGGATATTTCCGCCCTGGACCTTTCCGAGTATCAGCTTTGCTTTTATGATAGCGCGGACTACGCCGGGTTAACGAAAAAAGCGGTTTTCGCGGGGAAGGATCTGGGGGTCCGCATTCCGCTCTCCTTCCTTCGGGACGGCGGCAGAGTATAACAAAAAAGCGCCCGTTTGCCGTGCGGCAAACGGGCGCTTTTTTTCAGAGCTTGAGGATCTGCGTGGAGATGAAAAAGTAGACGACAAGGGAGATGGCGTCCACCGCCGTGGTGATAAAGGGGCTTGCCATCACGGCGGGGTCGAGCTTGAGCGCCTTTGCGGCGATCGGCAGGGAACAGCCGATCAGCTTGGCAAAGAGGATCGTGATCATCAGCGTCAGGCACACGGCGATAATGACGAGGAAATCTCGCGGCGTGACCGTCAGCGATTTGAGCAGCAGCATCTCGACCAGTACGATCTTTACAAAGTTCGCCGCCGCGAGCGTCAGCCCGCAGAGAGCGGCGACCCGCAGCTCCTTGCCGATGACCGTGAGGATATCCTTCGGCGTAACGTCGCCGAGGGCGAGGGCGCGGATGATCGTGACGGAGGACTGGGAGCCGCTGTTGCCGCCCGTGTCCATCAGCATCGGGATAAAGGCGGTCAGCGCGGTGCAGGCGGCCAGCGCCTCCTCAAAGCCGGAGATGATCATCCCGGTAAAGGTCGCGGAGACCATGAGGAGCAAGAGCCACGGGATGCGCTGCTTCCACGTTTCGAACACCCCGGTCTTGAGGTAGGGCTTTTCGGAAGGGGAGATAGCCGCCATGATCTCCATATCCTCGGTCGTTTCCTCCTCAAGGACTTCGATCGCGTCGTCGACCGTTACGATACCGACCAGCCGCCCTTCCTTATCCACGGCGGGCAGGGCGATCAGACCGTATTTTTTGATTTCGGCGGCGGCGATCTCGCGGTCGTCGTCGGTGTTGAGGGAGACGAAGTTGCGGTGCATCAGTCCGGCGATCGGCGCGTTCCCGTCCGCGATCAGCAGGCTGCGCGCGGAGACGACGCCGATCAGCTTCCTCGCGTCGGTCACGTAGCAGGTATAGACCGTTTCCTTGTCCAGTCCCACCCGGCGGATATGGGCGAGCGCCTCGTCCACCGTCATCGATTCCTTTAAGGAAACGTAGTCGGGCGTCATGATGCTGCCCACGCTGTCCTCGGGGTAGCGCAAGAGCTCGTTGATCGACTTGCGCGTTTCCGGGGAGGCGGCGGCGAGGATCCGGGAAACGACGTTCGCGGGCATCTCCTCCACAAGGTCCGCCGCGTCGTCGGTCCACATATCGTCGACGATCTCCTTGAGTTCCTTATCGCTCAAGCTGCGGATCAGCAGCTCCTGCGCCTCCGGCTCCATGCCGGAGAAGACCTCGGACGCCGTGTCCTTGTCGAGCATCCGGAAGCAGACCGTCAGCTCCCGCTCCGGCAGCTCGGCAAAGGCCTCCGCCACGTCCACGGGGTTCGTTTCGTGTAGCAGGGCGCGCAGGGTTTTAAGATCCTTTTCTCCGACTTTCTCGGAGAGAAGCTCGGAAAGCGTTATGGTTTTTTCTTCCATCGGATAACCTCCATGCAAAATAAAAAATGACCGTCAAAAGACGGCCGGTCGACTCCACCCGCAAGCGCCGGGCCGCGGGGGAGGGGCCGATCGGCTGCCCGTACCGTTTCCGTCCGCTTCCATGCGCTCACCTCGCTTTCCAAGTCGTTTTCAGTATAGCGTTCCGGGGGAAAAAAGTCAAGAACAAAATGCGCCGCGGGAGAGGTTTTTCGCCTCTCCCGCGGCGGTTTGTTCAGCGGAATACCACGGTCGCAACGGTGTCCGGCAGCAGCTCGATATACCACGGGGTATCGCGGTGGAAAAAGCCGACCTGGCGCTTCGTTTCGTTCGGGTTGACGAGGACGAGCGCCTCCTCGCCGTCCCGGTTCCGGATGAAGCACCCCTCCGTCAGCCGGCCCGTCTTCGGATAGGCGAACATCCGGTAGGCAACGTTGTTTTCAAAGTCGAGCGGGTAGATCTCCGCGCCCGGCCGGAGGAAGGGCGCAAAATGCTTGAAGGCGTGATACTGCCCGCTCGGGGAGAGCGCGTCCGTACGGCTGTCCAGCGTCATCAGCCCGCCGCAGGGAAAGGGTCCGATGTTCGGCCCGCCCGTTTCGTCGAGGAGAAGGTTCCAGCCGGTAAAGGAGGAGTAGCCCGTCTCCAGCGTTTTGATGATCATGATCGCCCATTTGCACCAGTCGGAGGCGTAGTTGTCCTGCAGCCGGGGGCCGCCCTCGGTGAAATGCAGGGCGAGCCGCGGATACCGCTCGCGCAGGACGACGGTCTGCTCCACGCTCCCCGCGTAGTAGTGGAAGGCGACGCCGTCGCATTCCCCGGCAAGCTCCGGGTACGCGCCGAGCTGCCAGAGGACGCGGGGCGTTACCTCGTTGAAGCTGTGGTCGTTGATCCAGATCCCGGTCGAAAGGCCGTTTTCCTTCAGTTTTTTCCGCAGGATCGGGACAAAACGCGCCTCGGTATCGGGGTGCCAGATGCAGGCGGGCATCCGGCCGAGCTGGTTGTTGAGCGGCTCGTTTTGCGGGGTGAGAGCGGAAATATGAACCCCCTCCTCTTCGTAGGCGAGCAGATAGCGGGCGAGATAGTCCGCGTAGCAGTCAAGATACTCGTCCCGCATAAAGCCGCCGCACATCGAGCCGCCGGTCTTCATCCAGCCGGGCGGACTCCAGGGGGAGGCAAAGAGGAAGAGATCCGGACGGACGGCAAGCGCCTCCCGGATCATCGGGAGGATATAGGCGCGGTCCCGCTCAACGGAAAAATGCCGCAGCTCCCGGTCCTCCGGCGTGTCGTCGTAGGAATAGAGCTCGGCGGAGTAGTCGCTCGAGGCGACCGTGAGCCGGGCGACGGAGAGGTTGAGCCCCTCCGGGGTAAAAATATCGCGCAGAAAGGCGCGGCGCCGCTCGGCCGGCATTTTGGAAAGCAGATAACAGGAGCTCCCGGTCAGGGCGATCCCGAAACCGGCAAAATCCTGCCCGATCGGGTTTTTCGCCGGACGGCAGGAGATCAGCTCCGGCACGGGGAGGGCGGGCGCGAGTTCGCGGGCGCCGAAGCGGGAAAAAACGTTGGTGGAGTATTGCGTTACGGTCATAAAGCGTTTCCTCCTGTTTGCAAACGGATAAAACCGGATCAAAGCCATTCTATCACGGGAGGCGCAAAAAGGCAACCTCTTTTTGCGGACGGCGGGTTTTTCTGCCGTTTTTGCCCTCTCTCGGTTGACAATTCCGCGGTTTTTATATAGAATATATTGTGAAGAAAACCGGACGGGAGGCCGCCATGACGCTGATCTATCAAAACGAAAAGCTGGAAGTGGAAAAGGGAACGACCTATCTGACCTTGGCTCAGAGAGTGCAGGACCGCTACGACGCGCCGATCATCCTCGCGCGGGTGGGGCAGAAGCTCGTGGAACTGAATAAGGAAGCGGAGGAAGCGGACGCCGTCGTCCGCGGCTCGTCCGAGCCGGCGGAGCTGGTTTTTATCACCACCCGGGAACGGGACGGGCAGAAGACCTACGAGCGCGGCGCGACGATGCTGTTTTTGCGCGCCATGACCCGCGTGTTCGGCAAACGGATCCGCAAGCTGAAGCTGGAGTACGCGATCGGGGACGGACTGTTTTTCTCGCTGGAGCTGACCGCCGGCGGGCGGACGGGAGAACCGGCGGACCCGACCGACGGGGAGGTGGAGGCGGTCCGGGCGCAGATGGAGCGCTACGTCCGCCGGAACGAGAGCTTTGTCAAGATCCGCATTCCCACGCGGGAGGCCGTGGATCTTTTCTGCCGGCTTGGGATGAAGGACAAGGAGCGGCTTTTCCACTACCGCCGCTCCTCCACGACGAACGTCTACCGCCTCGGCAACTATTACGACTATTATTACGGCTATATGCCGTCGTCGGCCGGCTGCGTCGGCATCTTCTCTCTCAAGCGCGCGGAGGGCGGGATCCTGCTCATCCTGCCGAACCGCGCCGCGCCGGAAAAACCGGGCAGCGAAACGATGCCGGAAAAGCTTTTTTCCGTTATGCGCCGCACCAATACCTGGGGGGAGCATATCGGCGTGCCCACCGTCGCCGCGCTCAACGACGCCATCACACGCGGCGAAGGGCGGGACATCATCCTCGCGTCAGAAGCGTATCAGGAGCATCTGATCGGGGAGATCGCCCGCCGGATCGAGCGGGAGGGGCGCCGGATCGTGATGGTCGCCGGGCCCTCCTCCTCCGGCAAGACCTCCTTTTCCCACCGTCTGTCCGTCCAGCTGAGCAACGTCGGGCTGCGCGCGCACCCCATCGCCTGCGACGACTATTACGTCGAGCGCGCCAAGACGCCGTTGGACGAGAACGGCGAGTACGATTTCGAGTGCCTCGAGGCGATCGACGTCGAGCTTTTCAATGAACAGATGACCGCCCTTCTGCGCGGGGAGAGCGTCTCTCTCCCGATCTTCAACTTCCGGACGGGGATCCCCGAGTTCGGCAGCCGCTCGCTGAAGCTCGGCGAAGGGGAGGTCCTCGTCATCGAGGGGATCCACGGTCTCAACGACCGCCTCTCCTACGCGATCCGCCCGGAGGATAAGTTCAAGATCTACGTCAGCGCCGTCACGGCGCTCAACATCGACGAGCACAACCGTATCCCCACCACCGACAACCGGGAGATCCGCCGGATGGTCCGGGACGCGAGGACCCGCGGCTTTTCCGCCCGGGAAACGATCGCCCGCTGGCAGTCGGTCCGCCGGGGAGAAAAAAGGCACATCTTCCCCTATCAGGAGGAGGCGGACGTGATGTTCAACTCCGCGTCCCTCTACGAGCTGGCGGTTTTGAAGATCTTTGCCGAGCCGCTGCTTTTCGCGATCCCGACCGACGCGCCGGAATACCCGGAGGCAAAGCGCCTTCTCAAGTTCCTCGATTATTTCCTCGGCCTTTCCTGCGAGGACGTTCCCCGCAACAGTTTGATCCGCGAGTTCATCGGCGGCAGCGTCTTCCCGGTCGGATGATCGGCCCGCTTGCCCACCTTTTATGATGAAAAGATAGGAGGAACCCTTTTTATGAGCCGCTGTTCCGGAAGATTTCTAAAAAGCCTGTCGCTTTTTCTCTTTTCCTTCTTTTGTCTGAACGCGATCTCTCCGCTCGGAGCCGCCGTGGCCGACGGCGCGTCCTCCGGCGGAACGGTCGCGGAAACGGCCGCGGCGAGGAAAGCCGCGTTTCCCGCCACGGCGGCGACCGGCGCCTCGTTTCGCGTGATCTACGAAAACGGGTTTTCAAACGAAAACCTTTCCGACTTCCGGCTTTACGGCACGATGAAGGCGCAAAACGGCTCTCTGAAGGCCGTCGGCAGCGGCACCTCCGCCTACGCCGCCTACACGATCCCGGAGCAGTACCGGGGGATGGACTATATCGTGGAGGCGGACTATCTCGGCTCCGGCAGCATGGGCGGGATCCTGATCGGCGCGACGGGGGCGTCCCTCTCGCGCGAGCCGGCCTATTTTTCCGGCTATACCTGCACCACGACCGGCAACGGGCAGAAAACGGTCATCGCCTATTTCAGCGAGACGGGCTGGGGCGGCACCTTTGCCCCCGGCACCGTCACGCTGCCGACGCGCGATTTCCATCTGTGGGTCTGGGTCCAGCGGGAGGAGAAGACGATGACCTTCCGTACCACCTCGCTTGACGGCAAGACCCTCTACCAGTGCTTCCGCTACGAGCTCGGCGACCACGATACCGATATCTACGATACCTTTACCTCGGAGGTGGGGATCCGGCAGTACTATAACGACGCGGGGCGCTTTGACAATTTCCGCGTCAGCGTCCTCGACTCCGACAAACTGCCGGAGATGCAGGACCGCCTGACCCTCGGCGGCGTTTCCTTCCTCGCCGCGGGGCTTTCCTCGGACGGGACCGGCGCGTCGGGGATCGGCGCGATGCTCTCCGAAACGGCGCTGACCGGCGATTACCGCCTCTCCTTCTCCGCGGCGACGGAGGGGATCTCCCGTCTTTACTTCGGGATGCGGGACGCCGAAAACGGCTACGCCCTCGAGCTCAACTCCTACGCGAAAAAGCTCTTTTTCTACCGGATCACGGACGGGAAGTTCCACTGGCTCTCCGAGCGCTCCACGCCGGTCCGCGAGGGATTCTGCGGCGTGATCCTCCAGACGCGCGGCGGAGTGCTCTCCCTGTCTTACGACAATCTTTATCAGGGAGATAACGCCTTTGCGCAGTTCGAGTTCCCGATCGCCGATACCGACGGGAAGATCGGCTTCTGGCTGGAGGGGGGACAGGTGCGCGAGCTTTCCCTCGGCGGGGCGGCGCCCGCGCCGGCGGAGGAGACCTATCTCAACCCCGTCAACCCCGGCGCCGACCCGGATATGCTCTTCTACAACGGCACCTATTATCTCTACGTCTATCAGGGCAACGACGGGCAGAACATCTTCCGCGTCTACACCTCGCCCGACCTCGTCCATTTCACCCCGCGCAACTACATTTTCGAGTGGGATCCCATCGCGTACAGCAACGTGCAGGGCGGGACCTCCTGGAGCCCCAACGTCTTCTATAACGAGGGAGACGGGCTCTTTTACCTCTTCTTTGCCGCCGTGCCGATCGGAAAGAGCAACGTGCGCCACGTTTACTACGCCTCCTCCGATTCGCCCTTCGGCCCCTTCAAGCACGACGGGCAGCTGCAGGCGATCAACCCAGGCGTGACCGAGATCGACGGCCACCCCTTCGTCGGTTACGACGGCAAGACCTATATGTCCTTCTCCCGTTACGACGAGGGCGGGACGATCTGGCTGGAGGAAGTGACGATGAAAAACGGCGTCGTCACGGCCAAGCCGGAGACCGCCACCCGCGTGATCTATTCCGACCGCGAGTGGGACAACGACGGCGCGACCCGTCTCTGCGAGGGCGGCTTTGTCTGGAAGCACGGCGGGTACTACTATATGGTCTACGCAACGGTCTCCTACGCCCGCCATTACGGCGAGGCGGTCGCCGTGGCGAAAAACCCGCTCGGCCCGTACGAAAAATGCGAATACAATCCGATCCTCAAGTATAACTACGCCGTCGACGGTCCCGGGGACTCCCTGATGATCCCCTCGCCGGACGGCAAGGAAGTCTATATGATCTATCACCGCCACAGCAATCCGGGCAAGCCGTGGAGCGGCGGGCGCGATACCTGCATCGATCTGGTGCAGTTCGTCCCGGATCCGGACGGCGGACCGGATATCCTTACGCTGCGCGGTCCCACCGTCACCCCGCAGCCGCTGCCCTCGAACACCGGGCGGTACGATCCGGACGGGGACGGCAAAACGACCGCGGCCGACGCGCGGCAGATCCTCCGGTATCTCACTTCCGCCGAGGATTACAAGAGCTCCTACGACGTGGACGCCAGCGGCTCGGTCGGGCTCGCGGACGTGATCGCGCTGGCGGAGAAGCAAAAAGAAGAGTCACGGTAAGGAGGTGCCGCAATGAGAATACGAAAGATCCTGGCGGCCGTTTCCGCCCTGCTGTTCTGCCTCTGCCCGCTTGCCGCGGTCTCCGTTTCCGCCGCCGGCGGCACGGTGTACGTTTCCTATAACAACGGAAACAACGCAAACGACGGTCTTTCCGCCGCCAAACCGAAAAAGTCGCTCGGCAACACGACGGGAGACGGCTCGATCGGCGTGATCCCGAACGGGGGAACGCTCGTCGTCTGCGAAAAGCTCTACTTCGGCAGCGCCTACACCTGGTCGCTTGGCGGCTCCGCCGTCATCACGGCGGTCCACGGCGGCACGGACTACCGGAACGCCGAGCCGGCGTCCAACCCCTCCTCCGGCGTGATCAAGATGAAATCCGGCGTCACCGTTACGGTGGCGAGCAACCTCACCCTCCGCAACGTGATCCTCTTCCAGGAGCACGAAACGAATACCTTTGTCGTCTCCTCCGGCGTCACCTTCACCGTCGACGAATCGGTGACCACGATGTCCGCAAACGGCGACTATATGCGGATCATCGCCGCGCCGGGCAGTACCGTCGTCGTCAACGGCGGCACCTTCGAGTCGGTCAGCGGAGAGGGGACGATCCGGCTCGGAGACAAGGCGGTCGTTCTCTACGACGCGCCCCCGGACTCGGAGGAGCCGGCGTCCGACCGCTCCCGCCGCGTCTGCTGGATCGACCCGGAGAAGGGATCCGACTCCGGCGAAGGAACGAACGCCGCCTCCGCGGTCAAAACGCTGGATAACGGCCTTTTCAAGCGTCTCCTCGTCGGCGGTACGGCGGTGGTCTGCGGGCCCCTTTCCGTGCCCGCCTCCGGAACCGTTTACAACCTTCCGCTCCTTCCGAAGCCGCTGACCTTCACCTCCGTTTATCAGGGGGCGGACTATAAAAGCGGAGCCCGGTTCCGCATCGCCTCCGGCGGCACGCTGGTCATCTCAAGCGACGTGATCTTTGACGATATCGTTCTCCTCGCCGAGGGGACGACCCCCGGCGTGATCCGCGTCAACGCTGGCGCGACCCTGACCGTGACCGACCGGGCCGAGCTGAAAACGGGCGGGAGCGGGCACTATCGCATCGAACTCGAAAAGGGGGCGTACGCCCTCCTCTCCGAGAGTGCGCGGAAAGCGTTCACCGTCGTCGGAGAGGGGACGGTCCTCCCCTATACCGCCGACAGCGAAGAGCTGATTGCGCTGCTCTTCGGCGGGGATCCGATCGGTCCGGCGCCCGCCGGCGACACGACGGCCGCGGCGCCCGCCGACGGCACGACGAAAGCGGCGCCGGCGGATGGCACGACGAAAGCGGCGCCGGCGGACGGAACGGCAAAACCGACGCCCGCCGACGGCACGGCGGCGCCGGAAACCGGGAAAAACGGGGAAACCGTCCCCGCCTCCTCCCCGGTCGGCACCGGGGAAGCGATCCCCGGCGGAGAAACCCCGCGGAGCCGGGGCGTCTTTGCCCTGATCGGGGGCGCTGTCGCCGCGGCGATCGCCGCGTGCGGCGTATTCTTCTTCCTGCGTAAAAGAACAAAACCGGCGAAAGAGCCGGATAAGGAGAAAACGAATGAAAGTTCTGATCATTAACGGCAGCCCCCGCAAGGACGGAAACACCGAACGCCTGATCCGGGAAGCGGTCGGCGTTTTCGAGCGGGAGGGGGTCGCCTGCGATCTCTATTCGCTCGCCGGCAAGGCGATCCGCGGCTGTATGGCGTGCGGCTACTGCCACTCGCACGACGGCTGCGTCCTCGCCGACGAGGTAAACGTCCTTGCCGAAAAGCTGGCGGAGTGCGACGGGCTGCTCGTCGCCTCGCCCGTTTACTACGGCTCGGCCAACGGCAGTCTGATCGCCCTGCTCGACCGTCTCTTTTATAGCGCCCGCTGCGACAAACGGATGAAGGTGGGCGCCGCCTTCGCCGTCGCCCGCCGCGCCGGCACGACTGCCACCTTCGACGAGTTGAACAAGTATTTCACGATCAGCCAGATGCCGGTCGCGTCCGGCCGGTACTGGAACAACGGCTTCGGACGGGAAAAAGGAGAGATCGAAGAGGACGCGGAGGGCCTGCAAAACGCCCGGATCACGGCGCGCAACATGGTTTTTCTGATGCGTTCCGTCGCGCTCGGCAAGGAGAAATACGGCCTCCCCGAGCCGGAGGAGATCACCCCCACCCATTTCGTCCGCTGACCGGCGGCGGATCGAAAAAAGAAAAAACGGCAAAAACCGGATCCCGAACGGCTCACCGGGGAACGCGGTGCGCGGACGGCAAGCGTTCCGCGCGAAAGGCGCTCTTTCCCCGGAGTCGCGCGGAATCCGGTTTTTCTTTGTCTTTTTGCTCCGTTTTCCGACGCGGAGCAAAAGCGCCGGGAGAAAACCGTTCCGATTTTTCACTTTTTTTCACAAATCTCTTGACAAGCCGGCGTCCGTTCCGTATAATACTTTTTGGTTAGTGGTTGCTAACCATATTTCAAACCAAGCGGTTAGCGTTTGCTAACCGATCCCGGACAGGAGGAAACGATGCTGCCTCTCTCTTTAGCGGAACCCGGGGAAGAGCAGATCATCAAAAAGATCGGCGGAACTCCGGAGGTGAAAAAGCACCTCGAAAATCTCGGCTTTACCGTCGGGGGCGCGGTCACGGTGATCAGCTCGCTCGGCGGGAACGTGATCGTCAAGGCGAAAGAGTCGCGCGTGGCCGTAAACGACGAATTGGCGCGCAAAATCATGGTGTAATATTTTTTACAAGGAGGAAGATACAGTGAAAACGCTCAAAGACGCAAAGATCGGGGAAACCGTGTCCGTCGTGAAACTCCACGGCGAAGGCGCGGTCAAGCGGCGAATTATGGATATGGGGATCACCAAACGGACCCCCGTGTATGTTCGCAAAGTTGCACCGCTCGGCGATCCGATAGAGGTTACTGTGCGTAATTATGAACTGTCTATCCGCAAGGCAGACGCGGAAATGATAGAAGTGGAGTAAACGGGCTGCTTATTTTTTTCAGGCAGCGGTTAGCACATGCTAATCGCTCAAAGCTCATAAGAGCAGAAAGGAAGCGTTTATGACAGAAATCAGAATAGCCCTCGCGGGCAACCCGAACAGCGGCAAGACCACGCTGTTCAACGCCTTGACCGGATCCAATCAGTTCGTCGGGAACTGGCCGGGCGTTACAGTGGAAAAAAAGGAAGGAAAGCTGAAAAAGCAAGACGGCGTGACCGTGACCGACCTTCCCGGCATTTACTCTCTTTCCCCCTATACCCTTGAGGAAGTCGTGGCAAGAAACTACCTGATCGGCGAGCGCCCCGACGCGATCCTCAACATTGTCGACGGCACGAACCTTGAAAGAAACCTCTATCTTACGACCCAGCTTACCGAACTCGGTATTCCGGTCGTCGTCGCGATCAATATGATCGACCTTGTCAGAAAGGAAGGCGACAAGATCGACGTCGATGAGATTTCCCTCCGGCTCGGCTGCCCGGTCGTGGAGATCTCCGCGCTGAAGGGAACGGGGGTCTCCGAGGCGGCGGAAAAGGCGATCGAAGCAGCGAAGAACGGTAAAACGATCCCTCAGCACAGTTTTTCGGGTCCCGTCGAGCACGCGCTGGCGCACATCGAAGAGGCGGTCGTTCACGATCTGCCGGAACAGCAGCAGCGCTGGTACGCCGTCAAGATCTTCGAGCGCGACGAAAAGGTGATGGAAGAGCTGAAGATCCCCGCCGCTACGCTCGCGCATATCGAAGAGGATATCAAAGCTGCGGAAAAGGAGCTTGACGACGACGCCGAAAGCATCATTACGAACGAACGGTATATTTACATCGCCGAAGTCATCAAGGCGTGCTACAAAAAGAAAAAAGAGCGCAAGCTCACAAAGAGCGACAAGATCGATAAGATCGTCACCAACCGCTGGCTCGGGCTCCCGATCTTTGCCCTCGTGATGTTTTTGGTGTATTTTCTCGCCATGGCGCCCGGCGCTCCCGGAACGGCGGCGACCGACTGGGCAAACGACGGCCTCTTCGGAGACGGGTATCATCTTTTCGGCATCGGAAGCAGCGCGTATGCGGAAAAAACGGGCGATTACGAAGCCGCGGTCAACGCGCTGGCGGCTTACGGGATCGAGTTTGACACGGAAGACGAAGACTTCGACGCCGACGCGCTGATCGCCGAGATCAAGGGCTTTGCCGCCGACAAGACCTCCGCAACGGTAGACGTCACCGACGACGAAACGCTCGAGGTCTCAACGATCACCGTCTATTTCGATAAAGTCCCCGACGGTGCGGACGAAGAAGAAACGAACGCTATGACCTTCCGGGAAGCCGCCGCTTACTTTGAGGAAAAGGGCTTTGAAGAGCCCGATCCCGCCGATGACGGCGTCTGGGTGCCGGGTGTTCCGGCGCTTCTCGATATGGCTCTGCTTGACAGCGACGGGAACACGAGAGTTCCCGAATGGCTGTATGGTCT
>CAMKAU010000052.1 GCA_946410595.1 uncultured Clostridia bacterium | reverse complement strand
TCCTCCTCCGTTCCCTCGGAGGGATGGACCGCCGTCACGCAGAAGCAGCCCTCCGTCAGCGTTCCCGTTTTATCAAATACCGCCGTTTCCGCCTTGTCGAGGATCTCGAGCGCCGAGGCGCCCTTGATGAGGATCCCCCGCTTCGACGCGCCGCCGATCCCCGCAAAAAAGGTCAGAGGCACCGAGATCACAAAGGCGCAGGGGCAGGACGCCACAAGGAAAACAAGCCCCCGGTAAAGCCACGTCCGGAAGTCGGCGCCAAAGAGCGGCGGGAGCGCGGCGAGAAACAGCGCCCCGAAAAAAACGACCGGCGTATAGATCGCGGCGAAGCGGTCGACCGTCCGCTCGAACCCGGACTTTTTCTCCGCGGACTCCTCCATCAGGCGCAGGATCCGCGCGACCGTACTCTCCCCGTACGCCGCGGTCGTGCGGATGCGGACGGCGCCGCTCAGATTGACGCTCCCGCCGAGGACGGCGTCCCCTTCCGCGACGTCGCGCGGTTTCGTCTCGCCCGTGAGCGCGGCCGTGGAGAGCGAGGTCTTTCCTTCCGTGATCACCCCGTCAAGCGCGATCCGCTCGCCGGGACGGACGAAGACCGTCTCCCCGCACGCGACCTCCTCCGGCCGGACGGTATATTCCCGCCCGCCGCGCAGGACCGTGACGGTATCGGGCTTCATCTCCCCGAGCGCCCGGACGGAACGCTCCGTCCGGCCCTCCGCCGCCTCCTCCAGCACCTCGCCGAGCGAGTAGAGGATCATCACGGCCGCCGCCTCGGGGGATTCGCCGATCACGATCGCGGCGATCCCCGCGACCGTCATCAAAAGTTCTTCGGTAAAGATATGCCCCTCGGCAATCTCACGCACGGCGCCGATCGCCGTTTCATATCCGCAAAGAAGAAACGCGGCGACGGCGAGGATCGCCCCGGCGGTCCCGCCGAGAACCAGTCCGGCGATCAGCAGCAGAGCGCCGGCGCCGATCCGGATCAGCGCGGGCAGAAGGCTCTCCCGTTCTTCCTTTCCCTTTCCGTCCCGCTCCGCGGGGGCAGCGTGTTCATCTCGCTTCATGCTTTGTCGCCTCCTCGCTGATATGCTCGTACGCCGAGCGGAGAATCTCCTCCACGTGCCCGTCGGAGAGCGAATAGATCACGGTCCGCCCCTCACGGCGGCAGCGGATCAGGTCGGCGTTTTTCAGGACTTTCAGCTGATGGGAGATCGCGGACTGCTCCATGTTGAGGATCTCGCAGATCGCGCCCACGCAAAGCTCGGAGCCGGAGAGCGAAAAGAGGATCTTGATCCGCGTCGAGTCGCCGATCACGGAAAAAAAGTCGCCGAGATCGGCAAGGACCTCGTCCCGCGGCAGACGGTCGATCACTTCCCTTTCCTTATCGTGAGAATGTTTCATCAGCGCCTCCGTTTCGTATGTATGGCTGTTCATTTGAATTGCTATTCATATATTATACCGCTTTTCTCCCTTTGTCAAGAGGAAAGGGAAACTTTTCCCGCGGGAGCGGCGTCAAATCCCGCGCATACCTTTACAAACCGACCGCTTTGCGATATAATAAAGAAAATCCCCGGATCGGATCCGAAAACCGCCAGCGAAAGGAAGCCGCCCCATGAGCGTTTTTTTGAAACGAGCCGCCGCGCTCCTCCTCTCTTTCTCTTTTCTTTTCCTTCCGTCCTGCGCAAACGGGACGCCGGAGGGTACGAGCGCGCCGGACGGCGCGACCGAGCCGATCCCCGCGTCCTTCTGGGAGGACAGCGCGCATTTTACCGAAAGCGAGGGCGTGATCATGCAAACGGACAACGATTTTTCCGCGCTTCTGTTCTCGCGGGAAGAACACGCGAGGGACTTTTCCCTCTCGTTTACCGTTTCCTTTGACGCCAGATCGGCGCTGGGGCTCTATTTTGACGCAAAAAAAGCGGAAGACGGCGGTTTTTCCTCCGCGCTCCTTTTGCGCGTCGACGCCAAGCTCGGCCGCGTTTCCCTCTATTCCGAGCAAAACGGAGGGCAAACCCTCCTCGCTTCCCACGAAGCCGTCTTCGGCAAGGAAGCGTCCGTTCTTATCACGGCGCAAAGCACGGCGATCTCCGTTTACTGTACCGGGGGAGAAACAGACCCGGCCGGGACCGGTCCGCTGATCAACGTCCGCTGCGCGCGCGGCGACGGACGGTATCTCGCGCTTTCCTGCTACGGCAGCGGCAAAACGGCCTTGCGCGACTTAACGCTCGGAGCGTACGAGGCGCCGGAGGGCGCCGTCTACCGAAATCCGCTGCAATCCGACGGCGCGGACCCGACCGCCTTTTACTACGACGGGGTCTATTACGTGTTTTCCACCGGCTCCTTTGCCTGCCGGGCAACGACCGATCTGCTCCGCTACCGCAGCGTCGGCGCCGTGGCGGATTCCGCCAAGCTCTACGGACACAAGTATTTCGGAGGTCCCACCCTTACCGAAAAAGACGGGATCTTCTATATGTTCTATACCACCTATAAAACCGGAAGCGACAGCGAGCTTCTCATCTGCGTGGCTACCTCCGACAAGGTAACGGGCCCCTACACGCAGACAAAGCAGACCGCGCTGAACGAGACCTACTGCGCCAAGGGGAGCGCCGGCTCCTTCCCCTTCCGGGATCCGGTCTCCGGCAAGGATTATCTCTACTGGTACACGACGGAACGCGCCTACGGCAATCTGATCTACGGCGCAGAGATCACCTATAACGGAGGCGTCGCCTCGATCGATCCCGCCACGATCACACGTCTGGTCTATCCGACGGAGGCGTGGGAAAAGAAGGAGGAAAACGGCTATTCCGGCCGCGTCTGCGAGCGAGCGAACGTGATCTTCCACAACGGGTATTACTATCTTTTCTACGCCGGCAGCCATTTTGCCACCTCCTACGGCGAAGGATACGCCGTCGCAAAGTCCCCCCTCGGCCCCTTTACCAAATACAAAAACAATCCCATCCTCTCCGCTACTTCGCTTGTAAACGGTCCCGGCTGCACCTTTATTGTCCCCTCCCCGGACGGGACGGAGCTGTTCGTTCTCTATCACGCGCATCAGTCGACGAGCAAGGTCAACCCCCGCCCGCTTTATCTCGACCGGCTGGAGTTCCGCCCGGACCCGGACGGCGGCGCGGATATCGCCTGCATCTGCGGTCCGACCGTCACCTCTCAGCCCGTTCCCTCCGCCAAATAACCGCAAAAAGCGCGCTCGCTCTCCGGCGCGCTTTTTCCCGTTTTCTCTTGCCAAAATCACAGAAATCCCCCGCTCCCTCTCTCCGGATTTCGGGCAATTTGCTGTTTTTGATATTTATATAAGAAAATAATCGATTTTTGTGGATTTCCTGAAACATTGATGCTATAATAATAACCGTATCAGTATGTTAAAATAATAACGGAGGAGTCCGGCACAGGACGTTTACGATGGAAGTATTATACGGGTTGTTTCTCCTGCTCGGCGGGATCGGCCTTTTCCTCTACGGCATCAACTTTATGACCGCCTCTCTCAAGGCGTTCGCCGGCGACAAACTGCGCAACGCGCTGGAGCGGATGACAAAAAAGCCCCTCCTTGCCTTTCTGACCGGCATTCTTGTAACCGCCCTGATCCAAAGCTCGGGCGCGACCAGCGTGATGCTCGTCGGCTTCGTCAACGCGGGGCTGATGGAGATGTCGCGGGCGCTGTACGTGATGCTCGGCGCCAATATCGGTACCACGATCACCGCGCAGATCATCGCCTTCAAGGTCGAGCGGATCGCGCCGCTTTTCCTCTTTCTCGGCGTTCTCTTTTCCACCTTTATCCGGGGGCGCACCGCCAAAAAGGCCGGGAATATCATCCTCGGCTTCGGGATGCTCTTCGTCGGGATCTATCTCGTCGGAACGGCGTCTACCGCCCTCAACCTCTCCACCGTGATCGGAAACTTCCTTGCCAATTTCAGCAACCCGCTTCTCTCCCTCCTCTTCGGCTTTGCCATCACCGCGATCATCCAATCCTCCTCCGCCTCGATCGGTATTCTCCAGGTGCTTCTGGTTTCTTCCGCCGCGGGCACCTTTAACCTCGCTTCCGTCTTTTATATGATCCTCGGGATGAACATCGGCGCCGCATCTCCCGTTGTGATCGCGTCTCTCGGCGCGTCCCGCGGATCAAAGCGCACCGCGCTCTCCTCCGTTGCCGCCAAGGTCATCGGAACGGCTCTCTTTCTCCTTATCACCCTGCTTTTCCCCCTCTTTACGAATACCACGGTCGTCGCTTTTATCGAGCGGCTCTCTCCCGGCGATATCACCCGGCAGATCGCAAACCTGCACCTCTTTTTCAACCTGATCTCTTCCCTGCTCCTTTTGCCGCTCGTCAAGCCGATCGCCGCGTTTTCCTACAAGTGCTTCCCCGAGCTGCCGGAGCTGGAGATCGAATCGCAAAAGCTGCTTTATCTCTCCCCCGAAGTGCTGCTGAACCCCTCGATCGCGGTCGCGCAGGCCAAGCGCGAGATCCTGCGTATGGCGCGGCTTGCGGAGGAAAACCTCAAGCTCTCTCTCCACGCGTTTTTTGAATCGAACGAAGACGAGACCGAGCGGGTCTATGAACGCGAAAAAACGATCAACTACCTCAACCACGAGATCACCGGCATTCTGATCGCCCTCCACGGCAAAAACCTCTCTCCGCACGATCTGGAGCGGCTCGGTATGATGTTCCACGTTACAAGCGACGTGGAGCGGCTCGGCGACCATGCGGAAAACGTTGCGGACTACACCGTCCAGATCGGCGGAGCCAAGCTCTCCACGCTGATGAGCGCCCCGGCGATCGAGGAATTGCACACCATCGCCGATAAAACGCTGACCGTCTTCCGGATGGCGATCGAAGCGTACGACAAAGAGCAGTTCGATCTTCTCCCCTCGATCAGCGAGGCGGAGGAGGAGGTGGACCAGCTCCAGGAAACGCTGATCGCCCACCATATCGAACGGCTGAAAAACGACCAGTGCGATCCGCAGGGCGGCGTTATCTTCACCGATCTCGTGACCGACCTCGAACGCTGCTCCGACCACGCGATCAATATCGCCTATTCCATCAACGGGGAAAAATCCACCGTCGCCGTCAAAAAATATATTATGACGCGCGGCGAAGAAAACGATTGAGATTCTTAATATTTACATAGAACAGAAAGGATAAGAGACATGGCAAACAAAGTAATCGTTGAGACCTCCGCGCGGCACGTCCACCTGACCGAGGAGCATATCGAAGTCCTCTTCGGCAAAGGCGCGACCCTGACCAAGAAAAAGGATCTGAGCCAGCCCGGCCAGTTCGCCTCCGAGCAGCGCGTCACGCTGGAAGGACCGAAAAAGTCCATCCCCAACGTCAGCATTCTCGGTCCCGCAAGAAGCGCCACGCAGGTTGAGATCTCCTTCACCGACGCGCGTACCCTCGGCGTAAACGCCCCCGTGCGCGAGAGCGGCGATATCGCGGGCAGCGGCCCGATCCGGATCGTCGGCCCCGCCGGCGCGCTGGAGATCGCGGAGGGCGTGATCGTGGCAAAACGCCATATCCACCTCACCCCCGAGGACGCGGAAGCGTTCGGCGTGAAGGAAAAGGAGATCGTGATGCTCCGCATCGAGAGCCCTGAGAGAACGACCGTTTTTGACGACGTTGTGATCCGCGTCAACGCAAAGTTCAAGGCCGCGGCTCACCTCGACACCGATGAAGCGAACGCCGCCTGCGCCTTTGGCGAGTGCTGGGGCGAGATCATCAAGAAATAAAAAGTTTGGGAGGAAAACATGAGCTACCATTATTCCAATGAAGTGGAAAATATGTGCTGCGTCGCAAAGGGACCGAAACACGGCCCCGCTCCGATCCCGGAGGAAGGCCGCTGGGTCGAGGCGAAGCAGATCACCGATATTTCCGGCTATACCCACGGGATCGGCTGGTGCGCGCCGCAGCAGGGCGCCTGCAAGCTCTCCCTCAACGTGAAAAACGGCGTGATCGAAGAAGCGCTCGTCGAAACGATCGGCTGCTCCGGCATGACACATTCCGCTGCGATGGCGGCGGAGATCCTGCCCGGCAAGACCGTCCTTGAGGCGCTGAACACCGACCTCGTCTGCGACGCGATCAACACCGCGATGCGCGAGCTGTTTCTGCAGATCGTTTACGGCCGCACGCAGTCCGCTTTCTCCGAGGACGGACTGGTCATCGGCGCGGGCATGGAGGACCTCGGCAAAGGTCACCGCAGCATGGTCGGCACCATGTACGGCACGAACGCGAAGGGCGTGCGCTACCTCGAGATGACCGAGGGCTACTGCACCCGGATGGCGCTTGACGAAAACGATCAGGTGATCGGTTACGAGTTCGTTTCCATCGGCAAAATGACCGACTTTATCAAGAAGGGCATGGAGCCGAACGAGGCCTACAAAAAGTCGATGGGCACCTACGGCCGGTTCGACGAAGCGGTCCGCTATATCGACCCGAGAGAAGAATAAGAGGAGGACGGAACGATGGCAAATTTTGAAGGCTATGAAAGACGCGAGGCAAAGATCCTCGCCGCTCTGAAGGAATACGGCATCTCCTCGATCGACGAATGCAAAGAGATCACGCTCGCCCGCGGGATCGACGTGGATCAGATCGTCCGCAGCACCCAGCCCATCTGCTTTGAAAACGCGGTCTGGGCTTACACGGTCGGCACCGCGATCGCCGTCAAGAGCGGCTGCAAAAAAGCCGCCGACGCCGCCGCCGCGATCGGCGTGGGGCTCCAGTCCTTCTGCATCCCCGGCTCCGTCGCGGAAAACCGCAAGGTCGGTCTCGGGCACGGCAATCTCGGCAAAATGCTCCTCTCCGAGGAAACGGAGTGTTTCTGCTTCCTCGCCGGTCACGAGAGCTTTGCCGCCGCGGAAGGCGCGATCAAGATCGCCCTCAACGCAAACAAGGTCCGCGTTAATCCCCTGCGCGTGATCTTAAACGGTCTCGGCAAGGACGCCGCGTTCATCATCTCCCGCATCAACGGCTTCACCTACGTGGAAACCGCGTTTGATCCCTATTCCGAGACGGTCAAGATCGTATCCGAAACGCCCTACTCCAAGGGCCCGCGCGCGGCGGTCCGCTGCTACGGCGCCGATAACGTCCCCGAGGGCGTGGCGATCATGAAGCTCGAGAACGTGGGCGTTTCCATCACCGGCAACTCCACCAACCCGACCCGGTTCCAGCATCCCGTTGCCGGCACCTACAAAAAATGGTGCGTGGAAAACGGCAAGAAGTACTTCTCCGTCGCTTCCGGCGGCGGAACGGGCAGAACGCTCCATCCCGACAACATGGCGGCCGGTCCCTCCTCTTACGGTATGACCGACACGATGGGCCGGATGCACTCCGACGCCCAGTTCGCCGGCTCCTCCTCCGTGCCCGCGCACGTCGAGATGATGGGTCTGATCGGTATGGGCAACAACCCGATGGTCGGCGCCACCGTCGCCTGCGCCGTCGCGGTTGAAGAAGCGATGAAATAAACAGAAA
Organism: uncultured Clostridia bacterium; assembly: GCA_946410595.1. GTDB lineage: Bacteria > Bacillota > Clostridia > Oscillospirales > CAG-272 > RUG12395. Next base: position 5,768 of record CAMKAU010000052.1, on the reverse strand, counting down.
CGAGCCGAACCCGCCGAATCAGGCGTTTCCTGCACGGCGGGTTCGGCTCCTCCCAAGACCTTGATCGGAGATCGTATGAAAGAAAACTTGGAACAGTACGATTGGTATAAGCCCTATCTTTCCGCCGACGAATATGTCAGGTGGACGGGCAGGCCGGAAAGGAAGATCAGCTTTCAGCCTGTGTATCTGCTCTACCTTCCGTTCTGCATCGTCTGGTGCAGCGGAGTCATTATTGGAACGGCAGGATCCCTGATAGATGCTTTTGCCGGTGAAGGCAGCCCGTTCGTTTTGTTTTTTATGATCCCTTTTTGGGCGGCCGGATCTTTTATGGTTTATGTACTCTTTGTCCGTCCCCGCCGGTATCGAAAATACGCGGTATATGCCATTACCAATCAAAAAGTAATCGAAAAGTATCGCGGTCGAATCAATATCGTAAACATTGACCCGACGCCGCTCGTTCAGATGTCGGTCTCAAAGAGGTCCGGCTTCGGCTCGATCTCGGTCGCCGGATCGCTTCAAACCTGGTATGATCTAGATAACTTTACCGAAAACACCATCACCATCATCATAACGAATATCAAGGACCCGGAAAAGGTCTACAAACTGATCGTAAACAAAGACGCGGATTAACGCATCATTATCCAGTTCTTTGTTCCGTTCTTCTCTTATCGCGAGTCATTCAAAAAGCTCCGCAGCGCAAGCTGCGGAGCTTTTTGCTTTTTACAGCACTTTCGATAGAAACGTACGCAGGCGTTCGCACTTCGGAGCGCCGAAGATCTCGTCCGGCGTGCCGCTTTCGGCGATCAAACCGTCCGCCATAAAGAGCACCCGGTCGGCGACCTCGCGGGCAAAGCCGATCTCGTGCGTGACGACGACCATCGTCATTCCCTCGGCGGCAAGGCGCTTCATCAGATCCAGCACCTCTCCGACCATCTCGGGGTCGAGGGCGGAGGTCGGCTCGTCAAAGAGCATGACCTGCGGATCCATACAAAGCGAGCGGACGATCGCGATCCTCTGCTTCTGTCCGCCGGACAGGGTGGAGGGGTAGGCGTTCGCCTTGTCGGTCAGCCCGATCATGGAAAGCAGCTCCATCGCTTTCTCCTCGGCTTCTTCTTTTGTCTTGAGCTTGAGCTCCACCGGCGCCAGCGTCATATTCTCGAGGACCGTCAGATTGTTGAAAAGGTTGAAATGCTGGAAGACCATCCCGACCTTGGCGCGCGCCTGGTTTTCGTCCAGGTAGTGCTCCCGGAAAAACGCTTTCATCTTGCGGGCGTACTCCGCCCCTTCGTGTTTTTCGTGGAGAAGGTCTTCTTTTTTGATCTCTGCGATCAGCTCGGCGCTGTCCGCGCCGTCTGACGCCGCCTGCATCTTTTTATAGGTGCGGGAGGCCGTGATGATCTCCTCGTGCAGGTAGGGGTCGACAGGCGTCAGGAGGTTGCCGTCAAGCCATACCTCGCCGTAGGTCGGTTTTTCCAGGAGGTTCATACAGCGGAGCATCGTCGACTTCCCCGAACCGGAGGCGCCGAGGACCACGACACGCTCCCCTTTTTTGATCCCGCAGGAAACGCCCTTGAGGACCTGCAGCTTTCCGAAATACTTATAAAGACCCCGTACCTCGATCAGATTACCGTTCATTTTTCTTCAACCTCCTTTCGATCAGATGCTGAAGGAAGGTGAGCAGCATAACGATCGCCAGGTAAAGCAGCGCCGCAAAGAAGAGGAAAACGAGATAGCAGGCGGGCGTTGCGAGCCCCTGTTTTTCCGCCATGCCGAGAAGGTCGTACTTCTGGACGGAATTGACCTTGAGAACGATATAGCTGACGACCGAGGTCTCCTTGACGAGGATGATGATCTCGTTGAAGATCGTCGGCACGACCGTCTTGATCGCCTGGGGGATGATGACCCGGCGCATCGTGATCAGCCAGGAAAGGCCCATACTGCGCCCCGCCTCCATCTGACCGACGTCCACCGCCGAGATCCCCGAACGGATGATCTCCGCCATATACGCGCCCGAATTGATCCCGAACGCGATGATCGGAACGAGGAGGTTGGTAGGCATCCGTTTGAACCAGACCAGCACCGAGTTATAAAGGATCAGAAGCTGGACAAGGGTAGGCGTCCCGCGGATCACCGTGATATAGAGAACGGCGATCTTGTCAAGAGCTTTGATCACGGGATTTGTTTTGGGAGCGATCCGGATAACGGCAAGGATCACGCCGATGATAAACCCGAGAACGACGGCGCCAAAGGCGATCAAAAGGGAATATCCGAGGCTTTCACCAAACAAGCCCCGGAGATCCCACAGTTTTGCTATTTTTTCCGAAAACGTCATGAAGTTTCAGCGTGTCTGGCGCCGGATCAGCTGCTGTGCTTGACGGTGTACTGATCGATCGTGCCGTCCGCGATCATCTTTTTGAGAAGCTCGTTGACCTGATCCACGAGAGCGCCGTTTTCCTTGTTGAAGTACATTACGTAGGATTCCATATCGCCGTCCAGGCACCAGCACTGAAGATTGCTGTCGCTCTTGCAGATGGCCTCGGCGGGCATCTTGTCGATGACAACGGCGGAAACGGTGGTCCCGATATCCTTCGACGCAACGATCGCGTTGGAGTACTCAAAGACCTGAGCGTCGGTATTCGCGATCGCCTCGCTCACCATATCCGCGCCGGTCGTCCCCTTCTGAACGCCGATCGCCTTCGTGCCGAGACCCGCGATATACGCGACCGCGTCAGCCATCTTGACCTGGTCGCCGGTGAAGGTGTCCTTGGGGGCGATGATGTACTGGATGGAGGTGGCGTAAACTTCGCTGGCAAGCGCCACTTCGTCGCGCTCCGCCTTCTTGCTCATGCCGGCGGCGCCGACGGCGTTTTTGTCTTTCGCAACTTCGTTGAGGATCGCGTTGAACTCGATGTCGTGAACGACGACCTTGTAGCCAAGCTGTTCGCCGATGTAGTTGACGACGTCGATATCGACGCCGACGACGTTGCCTTTGTCGTCGAGGTACTCATAGGGGGCAAATCCGGCGTTGGTGTAAACGTTGAGGACTTTCTCGTCTTTCGCGCCGCAGGCGGTAAAGAGGAGGCACGCCGCAAGCAGAGCGGCCGTCAGGAGGAGAGATGCAAACTTTTTCATTTTGGGTTTTCCTTTCTTCTTTTGAAAAATTATATGTTTTTTATTTTTTCTTTGATTTCGGCAAGCTGCGCTTCCACGGAGGAAACGGACGTTCCTCCGGCGCTTCTTCGCTTGTTCACGCAGGCGGCAAGGTCGATCTCGCCGTATAGATCCGCGTCGAAGAGCTCGGACTCGGACTTATAGGTTTCAAGCGGGAGAGCTTCAAGGGAGCGTCCCTCTCTGATCGCCTCGGCGACGAGCCGGCCGGAGAGGCGGTACGCGTCCCGGAACGGCATTCCCTTTTTGGTGAGGTAATCCGCCAGATCCGTCGCGTTGAGGAACCCTTCTTTGGCCGCCGAGAGCATCCGCTCCGCTTTCGGCTCGGCCGTGGCGAGCATCCCGGTAAACACGGGGAGGCACGCCCGGACGGTATCGCAGGCGTCGAAGACGCTTTCCTTGTCTTCCTGCATATCCTTGTTGTAAGCGAGCGGAAGACCCTTGAATACGGTGAGGATCGCCATAAGATCCCCGTAAACGCGCCCCGTCTTTCCCCGCACGAGCTCCGCCATATCGGGATTCTTCTTCTGCGGCATGATCGAGGAGCCGGTCGTATAGGCGTCCGATAACTGCAAAAAGCCGAACTCCGAGCTCGACCAGAGGACGATCTCCTCCGAAAAGCGGGAGAGATGCATCATCAGGATCGCAAGCGCGGAAAGGAACTCAATGGCAAAATCCCGGTCGGCTACCCCGTCGATGCTGTTTGGGACGATCCCGGAAAAGCCGAGCAGCTCCGCTTCGTACGCCCGGTCGGTCGGATAGGTCGTGCCGGCGAGGGCGCAGGATCCGATCGGCGAAAGATCGGTACGCGCCAGCGCGTCCCGGATGCGGTCCGCGTCGCGCAGAAACATATAGGCGTAAGCCGCGAGATGATGGCCGAAGGTGATCGGCTGCGCGTGCTGGAGATGCGTGTAACCCGGCAGGATCAGCGCCTTGCCCGCTTCCGCCTTTTCCGCGATCACAGCGAGAAGGTCTTTTAACTGGGCGAGGATCGCGCTTCCCTCTTTTTTGAGATAAAGCCGCAGGTCAAGGGCGACCTGATCGTTGCGGCTGCGGGCGGTGTGGAGCTTTTTTCCCGCGTCGCCGATCCGCTTTGTCAGCGTCTCCTCGACGAACATGTGGACGTCTTCGCTCTCCGGGTCGATCGGGAGCTTTCCCGTTTCCAGATCCGAGAGGATCCCGCAGAGCCCTTCGATGATCGTTTCCGCCTCGCCCGGGGTCAGGATGGAGCATTTTGCCAGCATCTTCGCGTGGGCGATGCTCCCCGTGATGTCCTCCCGGTACAGCCGGCTGTCAAAGCGGATAGAGGAATTGAAGTCGTCCGCCTGCCGTGAGGTGACGCCGTCCGTCCTGCCCGTCCAAAGCTTTGCCATCGGTTACTCCTTGTTTTTCGCGTCGACGAGGGCCTTGACCTTGATCGGGAGCCCGTACAGATTGATAAATCCGGCGGAATCCTTCTGGTTGTAGTCGCTCTCGCCGAAGGTGGCGATCTCCTCGCTGTACAGGGAGTAGGGACTGGAGAGACCCGCGAGGATGATATTGCCCTTGTAGAGCTTCAGCTTCACCTCGCCCGTTACCGTCTCCTGCGTTTTATCCACAAAGGCGGAGAGCGCCTCCCGGAGCGGGGTAAACCACTGGCCGTTGTAAACGAGCTCGCCGAAGGTGATCGCCAGTTTTTCCTTTTCGTGCATCGTCAGCTTGTCAAGGCAGAGGGTTTCCAGCTTCCGGTGCGCAAAATAGAGGATCGTGCCGCCGGGCGTTTCATACACGCCGCGGCACTTCATCCCGACGAGGCGGTTTTCCACGATATCGAGAAGTCCGATCCCGTTTGCGCCGCCGAGCTCGTTCAGCTTCAAAATGATGTTTTTGGCGCTCATCTTCTTCTCGTCGAGCGCGGTCGGAACGCCTTTTTCAAACGAGAGGGTCAGGTAGGTTGGCGTGTCCGGCGCGTTGATCGGAGAAACGCCCATCTCCAGAAATCCCGGTTTTTCATACTGCGGCTCGTTTGCGGTGTCCTCGAGATCCAGCCCCTCGTGGGAGAGGTGCCAGAGGTTTTTATCCTTGGAATAATTGGTCTCCCGGCTGATCTTCAGCGGTACGCCGTGCGCCTCGGCGTAATCGATCTCCTCGTCTCTCGATTTGATCGTCCATTCGCGCCACGGCGCGATGATCGGCATATCGGGGGCAAAATGCCGGATCGCCAGCTCAAAGCGGACCTGGTCGTTGCCCTTGCCCGTGCAGCCGTGGCAGATGGCGTCCGCCTTTTCCTTTTTGGCGATCTCCACCAGCCCCTTTGCGATGCAGGGACGGGCGTGAGAGGTCCCGAGGAGGTAATCTTCGTAAACGGCGCCGGCCTTCATCGTCGGGATAATGTAATCGTCCACGTACTCGTCGGTCAGATCGAGAACGTACAGTTTGGAGGCGCCGGTCTTTTTCGCCTTTTCCTCCAGCCCGTCGAGCTCGTCCGCCTGTCCGACGTTGCCGGAAACGGCGACGACTTCGCAGTTATTGTAATTTTCCTTCAGCCACGGGATGATGATCGAGGTATCCAGCCCGCCCGAATAAGCAAGTACGACTTTTTTGATTTTCGTTTTGTCCAT
>CAMKAU010000051.1 GCA_946410595.1 uncultured Clostridia bacterium | reverse complement strand
TAGGATTTTATAAAAAATGTCGCAAAATCTGTCTTGTGAAACGCCAGCCGGCGTGATAGAATAAAGAGGAAAGTATGACCGCAAAAATCAGCGCCGCTCCGGCCCGGCCCGCGCCCGCCGCCTGCGGCACTTTTGCAAGGAGAAGCCATGAAAACCGTTTCGATCCGATCAAAGATCCTCGCTCTTTTCCTCGCGCTGCTTTGCTGCGCGCTCGCGATCCCGCCGCTCCCGGCAAACGCCGCCGAGACGACGGTCTATCTCGATCCCGCAAACGGCAGCGACTCCGCAAACGGAAAGTCCCCCGCCGCGGCGTTTGCCACCCTGCCCGCCGCGATCAAGGCGGTAACCTCCGGCGGCCGGATCGTTCTGACCTCCGCGCTTTCCCTGACCGGCTCCGCCGCCGAACAGTTCGTCGAGCCGACGCACGCCGGGGAAATCGTGATCACGAGCGTGGACGGCGGGACCGACTACCGCGCCTCCGGCGCCGTCCTCTCCCTGCAGGGGGGGATGGTCTACGCCCTCGGCGGGCCTACCGTTTTTGAAAACCTGAAGATCAACACCGGCTCGGGCAATACCGTGATCGCCGCGCGTTTCAACGAGCTTACGATGGGCGAGGGGCTGACGATGACCTCCGCCAACCTCATTCTGCTCGGCGGTTACGAAGGGCCGAAAAAGGGCACCCCCACCAACCGCAACTCCTCCCTGACGGTGAAAAGCGGGTCCTACCGCTTTCTCGTCGGCTTTTCCCGGAACAAGGGCGACGGTAACCTGACCTACACCGGGACCGCCCGCATCACGGTGGAGGGCGGCGCGATCAGCGAGATCTACGGCGCCTCCACCGTCAACCACTATTCGGGCAGTCTTTCCGTGAAAATCTCCGGCGGCAAGATCACGACCCTGCACACCGGCGGGGACGTAACGCGGCGGCTCAACGGCACGAGCGCGATCGAACTTACCGGCGGAACGGTCGGCAAGCTCGAGATCAACAACGCCTGCGGCGACACCACCCTCAAGCTCGACGGCGGCTCTCTCTCCACGGTCACCGAGCTGATCTACGGCGACAACGATACGATCAAGCAGCTCGCCGCAAACGCGAAACGCATCCTTACCTACAATTCCCTCGCCTTTACCGAGCAGCAGATCGCCGCGCTCAACCGCGCGGATATCTTCGACTCGATCTCCCCGTACGCCTCGCTCCATCTGGCGGCCGGCGGAACGGGCGACGGTACGTCCGCCGACGCGCCGCTCGGCGACCTCGCCGCGGCGCTCGGCAAGCTCTCCCTCGGCGGTACGCTGACGGTCGACGGCTCCTTCTCCGTTCCCGCGGGATTTTCCGAGCCCGCCCACACCGGCGAGATCGTCTGGTCCGGCGGCTCCCTGCTCCTGCCGCAGGGGGACGGGATCAAGCTGGGCGGCCCCACCGTCTTCTCCGGCGTGAAGCTGGAGGCGCGCGACTCCGTGATCGACGCAAACGGCTCCTCCCTTACCTTTGATAAAAGCGTGGAAACCTCCGGCTCCCTCACCGTTTACGGCACGAGGACCGCTTCCGCCTTCTCCGGCGTAACGGTAAACGGCGGCGATTTTGAAGCCGTTTACGCAAGCGACGCCGGTCTCCCCGCCGCCTCGACCGCGCTCCTCTCCCTCTCCGGCGGAACGGTCAAAACCGCCGCGCTGAAAAAAAGCGGCAACTTTCTCGCCCGGGCGCAGGTGACGGTAAAGGGCGCGGAGATCGGAACGCTCGATCTCACCGGCGCGCTCGGCTCCCTCTCCGTTTCCGCTCTCTCCGGCAAAATCGGCTCGCTTAAGGCGGGGTTGGGCGGCAAAACGCTTTCCGCCGGCGCCGTTTACAGTCTGGAATACGATAAAAAGGTCTTTTCCGAGGAGCTGTTTGCCGAGCTGACGCCGCTGCTGGGCGGCGAAGCGCCGGACAAGGTCCTCTACGTCCGGGACGGCGGGACCGGCGCCGGCGCCTTCCCCGACGCGCCGCTCGGCTCGCTGAAGGAGGCGTTTGCCGCGCTTTCCTCCGCCGGCGGCACGATCGTGGTCTGCGGACCTCTGACCGTTTCCCTTGGCTACCGCCTCCCCGCCTGCGAGGGAAAAGTCCGCATCACCTCCGTCGAGGGCGGCGTGGACTACGCGAAAAAAAGCGGCGCCGTCCTGCGCCTGGAACAGGATCTGATCTTCTCCTCCCCGGTCCTTTTGGAGGATCTGGCGATCTCCGAGGACAACTCCGGCACCAGTCTTACCTTCTCCGGGTACAACTCCGAGATCGGCGAGCGGGTGACGGTGACCAAAAAAGACGGGATCCAGAGCTATCCCAACCTCTTTGCCGGCGAGACGTCCGGCTTCTACAACGAGAGCTACACCTTTACCGTGCGCTCCGGCTCCTTTGAAAGTCTTTATCTCGCTTCTCCCGCGAACGTCGAGTTCGGCAAAAAGGAGATCGCGTGCGTACTCTCCGGCGGCGAGTTCTTCGGTCCCGTTTACGCGCTCTCCGGAGGAACGCAGAGCGGCGCCGTCGAGCTGACGGTGGACGGCGGCGTCTATCACGCCGGCATCTACGGCGGCGGTCTTTCCCGGAACACCTCCTTTAACGGCACCTTCCGCCTGACGATCAACGGCGGCGAGTTCTACGGCAAGATCGCGCCCGCGTTTCTCAAAAACACGACCCTCCGCGGCGAATATATCCTCGCGCTCAACGGCGGGGAGTTTTCCGGCGTGACCGATATCGTCGGGCCGGAGGCGTTTGACGGCAGTATGAAGCCGCAGATCACCGTTTCCTCCTCCGTTGACCTCTTTGCGCTCGAAGAGGGGGAAAGCTCCTTTGACAATCCCGTGCGGGAGGGCGCGGACCCGTGGGTCATCTATCAGGACGGCTATTACTACTTTACCTGCACGGCGGGCGGCTCCGTCGTCGTCGCAAAGGCCGCCAACCTCGCCGATCTCCGCTACGCGCCGCTTGTGGATACCTTTACCCCGGCGAAAAACAAGCCCTACTCCCACCATCTCTGGTCCCCCGAGCTGCACTACTACGGGCCCGAGGTCTTCGGCGAGGAATACGCCGGCTGGTACCTCTACGTGGCCTGCGACGACGGCGACAACGCGACCCACCGGATGTACGTGCTCAAGGCGAAAACCGGCGACCCGCAGGGCGACTACGTGCATCCCGTAACGGGAGAAAAGAACGTTCCGATCCAGGTCGTCAGCGATACCGATCCCGCCGTGGCCGATACCTGGACGATCGGCATGACGACCGGTATCATCCGCGATCAGCTCTACTGCTTCTGGGTCTCCGAGATCTACGAAGGGACCACGCTCCGCTATCAGACGCTCAACGTCTCCAAAATGAAAAACCCGTGGGCGCTGACCGGCCCCTGCTCGGTCTTCTGCAAACCCACGGAAAGCTGGGAAAAGGTCGGCGCCACCTATTCGGTCGGCACAGACGGGAAGATCTATCCCGAGGTCGTCGAGGGGATCGCGGTCGTCTACGGCTCCTCCGGCGAGACCTATATCCTCTACTGCGGCAGCGGCTACTGGACCTCCTCCTACTGCCTCGGCCAGCTGAAGCTCAAGGACGGGGCGGACCCCACCGAGTACGACAGCTGGGAAAAGGCGCCGCAGCCGGTCCTCAGCCGCAACAGCGAAGCAAACGGACTCGGCCACTGCTGCTACACCACTTCCCCTGACGGGACGAAGCAGTATATCATCTACCACGGCTATCTCGGCTCCGCCTCCGGCGGGACCCGCTACATGATGGCGGAGGAGTATCAGGCGGACGCAAACGGCGTACGGATCGTGGACGCGAGCGGCAAGACCTACAAAAACGCCTCCGGCCTGCCGACGCAGCCGCCGCTTTCCTCCGTTTTCACCTGCGCCGTCAACCCGATGCCGCTGATCAAAAAACTGAAGACCGGCTGGGGGAGCGCGATGGAGAGCTTTTTGCAGTTTAAGGATGCGGAAGTCGCGCCCGGCAAGATATACGTTGTCCCCGCGGAAAACCTGTCGCTCTTGAGCGGCAAGACCTACGACGCAAAAGAATACGGCGAGATCGTCTACCGCTACCGCGCGGCGGGGACCATCGAGCCCTATACGACCGGGATGCCGACCGAGCTCGGGACCTACGAGATCGTGGGAACGCTGACGGGCGTGGACAGTTACAGCGGGCTTTTCGGCAGCTTTACCCTGACCGTAAAGGAAGGGGCGATCGAGCCCTCCGTCGAGCCGGTCGGCGGCGACGGACCCTCCCTGCTCCTCCCGATCCTGATCGCGGCCGGAGCGATCCTCCTTGCCGCCGCCGCGGTCGTCGTGATCCCCCGTTTGCACAAGAAAAAACCGGCGGACAAAGCCTGACCGGTAAAAAAGAACGCCGCGCCGATTGCGGAAGCAGTCGGCGCGGCGGCTTTGTTTTGTCAGAAAAGCAGGGCGACGCGATAGACGAGGAAGGCGCAGACCCACGCAATCGCGCATTGGAAAACGACGACGCCGAAAGCGGCGAAGCGGGAGCGGAACTCCCGGCGCAGCGTGGCGATGGCGGCGACGCAGGGGGTATAAAGCAGCGTAAACACGAGGAAGGACATCGCCGTAACCGGGGTAAAGAGGGCGCCGAGAACCCCGGAGAGCTCGCTTGCCGTCGTCCCGAGCAGGACGGAAAGGGTGCTGACGACCGTTTCCTTTGCGGTAAAGCCGGTGATCAGCGCGGTGGAGATCCGCCAGTCCGGCAGGCCGAGGGGCGCGAAGATCGGGGAGAGGAAACGGGAAACGAGCGCAAGAAGACTCCCTTCCCCGCCTTCCACGACGTTAAGACGCGCGTCGAAGGTCTGCAAAAACCAGATCGCGACCGAGGCGACGAGGATCACGGTGAACGCTTTTTTGAGAAAGTCCTTCGCCTTCTCCCACATGAGAAGCAGCACGCTCTTCGGCGAGGGGAGACGGTAGTTCGGCAGTTCCATCACGAAGGGGGTGGGCTTGCCCTTGAAAACGAAGGCGCCGGAGATACGGGCGACGAGGATGCCGACGAGGATCCCGAAAAGGTAAAGTCCGAGCATCACGAGCGGGGCATAGTCCGGGAAAAAGGCCATGGTGAAAAGCGAATAGATCGGCAGCTTGGCCGAGCAGCTCATAAAGGGGATCAGCATCACGGACAGCCGGCGATCCCGCTCCGAGGAGAGAGTGCGCGTTGCCATCACGGCGGGAACGGAGCAACCGAAGCCGATCAGCATCGGGACGATGCTGCGGCCGGAGAGCCCGATCTTGCGGAGCAGCCGGTCGGTAACGAACGCGACCCGCGCCATATAGCCGGTATCCTCCAGAACGGAGAGAAAGAAGAAAAGCACGACGATCAGCGGGAGGAAGGAAAGCACGCTCCCGACGCCGGCAAAGACGCCCCGGATGATCAGACTGTGGAAAACGGGGTTGAGCCCGTAGGCGGTCAGCGCGTTATCGCAGAGATCGGTGAGCGCCTCGATCCCCTCGGTGAGCAGGTCGGAGAGAAAGGCGCCGACGACCCCGAAGGTAAGCCAGAAGACGAGCAGCATCACCGAAAAGAAGATCGGCAGGGCGGTATATTTCCCCGTGAGGACGCGGTCGATCCGGGCGCTGATCTTATGCTCCCGGCTCTCCCCCGGTTTTTTGACGGTGCGCGCGCAGGCGCGCTCGATGAAGTCGTAGCGCATCTCCGCGAGCGCCGCCATCCGGTCAAGTCCCTCCTCGCGCTCCATCTCGAGCACGGCGTGCTCGACCGTTTCGATCTCGTTCTGGTCGAGCGAGAGACGCGCGGCGATCTCCTCGTCCCCTTCGATCAGCTTGGTGGCGGCGAAGCGGGAGGAAACGCCCGCCCGTTCCGCGTGGTCCTCGATGAGGATGGAGACGGAATGGATACAGCGGTGAACGGGACCGACGCGGCAGAAGTCCTCCACCTTCGGCAGCTCCCGTTTTTCGGCGGTGCGGATGAGAACGGCGATCAGGTCGTCGACCCCCTCGTTTTTCGCCGCGCTGATCGGGACGACCGGCACGCCGAGCTCGCGGGAGAGCCCCTCCGCGTCGATCGAGCCGCCGTTGCCGCGGACCTCGTCCATCATATTGAGCGCGATCACGGTGGGAACGCGCATCGAGAGGATCTGGAGGGAGAGGTAGAGGTTGCGCTCGATGTTCGTCGCGTCCACGATATTGAGGATCGCGTCCGGCTTTTCCCCGAGGATAAAGTCGCGGGTGACGGTCTCCTCCTGCGTGTAGGTACGGAGCGAATAGATGCCGGGGAGATCGACGACGCTGTCGTTTTTGCGGCCGCGGATCACGCCGCTCTTGCTCTCCACCGTAACGCCGGGAAAGTTGCCGACGTGCTGGTTGGAGCCGGTCAGCTGGTTGAAGAGGGTGGTCTTTCCGCAGTTCTGATTGCCTACCAGCGCAAATACCATATCAGTCCCCTCCTCTGCCGCGCGCGCAGGCCTTGCATTGCGCGCAGGTGATCGGCGTTTCCGCTTCTTCGGCGGGGACGATCTCGATCTTGGCGGCGTCCTGCGCCCGGAGCGTCAGCTCGTAGCCGCGGACCCGCAGCTCGATCGGGTCCCCCATCGGGGCGCGCCGCACCGCGCGGATCACGGTGCGGGGGATCAGCCCCATATCCAGCAGGCGCGCGCGCAAAGCCCCTTCCCCGCCGACGGCGGAGATGACGGCGCACTTCCCGCTTTCCAGTTGATCTAACGTCATAATGCCTCCTGACAGTTAGGGTTCTCTAACTTCGATTTAGTATAGCATTCCCGTTTTCCTTTGTCAAGGTAAAGAAAGTGAGAAAAGAAAAGGAGGCGCGCCCGGGCGGGTGTCCGCCCGGTTGATCGGCGGCGCCCGGTTGCGGAAGCGCTCTCAGGGGCCGCCGCGGCAAAGTGGATCCTTTTCCACCCGCGCGGTTGTCAAGTTTTTTCCATATTTCTGCAAGAGACAAACAAAAAAGCCCCGGCGAGGGGCTTTTTTTCAGCGTTTTTTCGAGAGGGTACGCAAAAGTTTGACGAGAGGAAGAACGAGGAAGCCGGCGGCAAAGTTGCCCGCCGCGTGCACGAGATCGTAGGGAAAACCGGCGGCGATCCACGCAAGCATCCCCTGAAAGGAGAGCCCGAACACCAGCGCCTGATAGGGCGCGTAGAGGGTGCCGTAGAGGAGCCCGTGCAGGGTGCAGAGGAGAACATAGCAGACGGTCGCCTTCCAGCCGGTCAGGTTTTTCGGCAGCAGCATCGCCGCGCCCCAGAGAAGAGGCCAGAGGTAAAGGTAGGGATACCACCAGAGGTTGAAGCCGGCGTAGAGCCCGGTGAGAAAGATGAAAACGCCGACGGGAAAAAGGGCCTTTGCGCGGTAGACGACGGTAAAGGCCACGGTAAAACAGGCGAGCAGATGGACGTTCGGCGCCTATTCGAGGAGCATTTTGGAGAGGAACATCAGGGTGCCGAGCATCGCAAACACGATCAGTTCCTTTAAGGAGATCCTTTTCTTTTCCATATCCTTGCGGCGCTCAAAAGATTTTCTTTATTGTAGCACGCGCGGCCTCCTTTGTCAAATCTTCTTGACAAAGACTCCTCCGGCATGGTAAAATCAACTGCGACCGAGCGGTGCAATCGCGTAATAAGACGCCGAAAGGTATTATTATGAGGAAAGTCCGGGCTTCACAGGGCAGGATAACGGATAACGTCCGCCGGAGGCGACTCCCGGGAAAGTGCAACAGAGAGATACCGCCCGCTTTTTGCGGGTAAGGGTGGAAAGGCGAGGTAAGAGCTCACCGGTCCTCCGGGTAACCGGGGGATCCTGTAAACCCTATCCGAAGCAACACCGTATGCGGAAAGGAGCGCTCGCGCTCCGCGCCGGCCCGGCGTTTTTCCGCGGGTGGCAGGAGAAGTTTTTTCTCCGAGCGGCTCGGTAACGCGCCGCACAGACAGATGATTGCAGCTTCGCTTTGCGATCCACAGAACCCGGCTTACAAGCTCGGTCGCGGAAAAAGCGCTTTGGCTCATGGGAGCCAAAGCGCTTTTTCTTTTCGGGTCTTGACAATTCCCGAAAAAGAGTTATAATAAAAATACGCACAATTTACGGGCTGAAAACAGGGGTGCTGCCGGATCCTTCCGGAGGCTGAGACGCGAAAGCGAACCCTCTTACCTGATATGGTTAATACCGGCGTAGGGAGTTTTTACCGAAAAACAGTAAGAATGAGATTCGCACGGATTTTGTGCGAATCTTGTTTTTTGTGAGGAAACTATGCAAAGCAACCGCACCACCGCCCTTGTCGAATGCGCTGTCCTGATAGCGCTCGCAACCATTCTCAGTATGCTGAAGTTAGTGGATCTGCCGTATGGCGGCTCTGTGACCGTAGCTTCTATGCTGCCGATCGTCATTCTTTCCCACCGACACGGTCTTGAGTGGGGACTGCCGTCAGCCCTCGTCTTCGGTGTGATACAGCAGCTTTTGGGGCTGAATACGCTTAGTTTTGTCACCACGTGGCAATCGGTAATCGCTGTCGTACTGTTAGACTATCTGGTTGCCTTCGCCGTAATCGGGTTCTCCGGCGTTTCCCGGCGAATGAAAAACCAAGGGGCCGCGCTGGTGCTTGGCTCTCTTCTTGCCTGCTTCCTGCGCTTTCTCTGCCACGTGATTTCCGGCGCAACCGTTTGGGCGGGACTTTCCATCCCGAGCAAAGCCGCCCTGCTCTACTCTCTTGCCTATAACGCGACCTATATGATACCCGAGACCATCGTTTTGATCACTTCCGCTTATTACCTCGGCTCCGTTGTAGATCTGCGTCAAGAGCGTCCTGCGCGCATCGCAAAATCGGAGAATCCGACCGTTTCTCTCGCAAAATGGGGAAGCGGCATTCTCATAGCCGGAACGATCATCTTTGACACGATCGAGGTTTTCCGGCATTTGCAGAACGCCGAAACCGGCAGCTTTGAGATCTCCGGGTTAGAAAACGTGAAATGGATCCGCATCGCCGTTATTTCCTCCGTCTGCTTGCTCACGGTCGTCGCGCTTCGGATTTACGGAAAGAAAACAGCGGAACCGAACCAGAAAGACAAGGAAAAATGATGGGGCTTTGTATCATTGTCGGAGCAGGCGATCTCTCGGCATCCGATCTGCCGAAAAAGGATAACGGCGATCTGCTGATCGCCGCAGACGGCGGGATGAAGCATCTGTGCCTGTATGGGATAGAACCGGATCTCTTTGTTGGAGATCTTGACTCCGAACAAAATGCGCCGCGGCGCGTTCCCTCCTCCGTTCTTCCTCATATCAAGGACGATACGGATATGATAGCCGCCGTCAAACACGGGCTCTCCGCCGGTTATCGGGAGTTTCTGCTTTTAGGCGCGCTCGGCGGGAAACGGTTCTCTCACACCGTCGCCAATATCCAGACCCTCTCGTTTCTCAAAAAGCAGGGCGCGAACGGCATCATCCGGCACGAAAAAACCGCCGTTCGGATCCTCTCCGCAGGGGAAACGCTCCTTCTTTCCGAAAAAAAAGGTTTCTTTTCCCTCTTTGCCCTGACGGAAAGCGCCAAGCTTTCCATTCACGGCGCCATGTACTCCTCAGATAATCTGCTCCTTTCCCGGGCTTTTCCGCTCGGCGTCAGCAACGAGTTCTCCGCCGGGGAAACCGAGATCGCGGTCAAGTCTGGCGAGGCGCTCCTGATCATAGAAACGGAAGAATAAAAAGTCGGCAAGCCCGTGGGCTTGCCGACTTTTTCAAATTCCGAAAAACCGGCGGGCGTTTTCCGTTGTGAGGCGGTCCGCCTCCTCCGGCGTGACGCCGCGGCACGCGGCGAGCGCCTCGAGCGTGAAGCGCATCAGCCCCGAATGGTTGAGCTCGCCGCGGTGGGGATGGGGCGCGAGGTAGGGGCAGTCGGTTTCGACAAGGAGCCGGTCGGCGGGGACGGCGGCGGCCGCCTCCCGCACCTTCGGCGCGTTTTTGAAGGTAACGGTGCCGGAAAAGGAAACGTACCAGCCGAGGGAGACGAGCTCCCGCGCCGTTTCCGCGCTGCCGCTGAAGCTGTGGAACACCCCGCGCACGTCCGGGTGGCGGCGGACCATGGCAAGGCAGTCCCCGTGCGCCTCCCGGTCGTGGACGATCACGGGCAGCCCGCGGCGGCGGGCGATCTCCATCTGAAGATCAAAATAGACGGCCTGTACCGCGCGGTCGGTATCGGGATAGTGATAGTCAAAGCCGATCTCCCCGAGGGCGACGATGGGGTAGGTCCCCCGCAGGTCGAGCAGCTCCTCCAGTTCCCTCTCCGCCGCCTCAGGAGAAACACACTTCTGCGCGTCGCAGGGATGGATCCCGACGGCGGCGAACATCCGGCCGGGATATTTTGCCGCCTGCCGGCAGGCGGCATAAGAGCTTTGGACGTCCCAGCCGATATTGACGATCCCCGCAAGATCCTCCGAGAAGAGCGAGGAGAGGAGCGCTTCGGCTCCTCCCTCCCACTCCGCGTCAAAGCGGCCGTTGTTATAATGCGCGTGTGTGTCGAACATTACCGGATCCTTGCGCCGGGCGCGGTCCCCTCGTCAAGGAAGAGGACGCGGGGCTCCTCCTCGCCCGCGGCGAGGATCATCCCGTTGCTCTCCTCCCCGCAGAGCCTGGCGGGGGCGAGATTGACGACGACGGCGACCTTTTTGCCGATCAGATCCTCCGGCTTGTACCATTTGGCGATGCCGGAGAGGACCTGCCGCTGCTCGTACCCGAGATCCACCCGCAGGCGGAGCAGTTTTTTGGATTTTTCGAGCTTTTCGCAGGAAAGGACCTTCGCGCAGCGCAGCTCGACCTTCATAAAGTCTTCGATCCCGATCTGCGGGACCGGCTCGGGTTTCTCCTGCTGCGCCGCTTTGGCGGCTGCCGCCTCCGCTTTCTGCGCGGCGGCCTCCGCTTCCGCTTCCCGCAAAAACGCCTCCTCGTCGATCCGGGCGAACAGCGCCTGCGTGACGGTCGTTTTCCCGCCCGGCGCGAGCAGCCCGAAGGCAAGCGAGTCAAAGTCCCGGCGCTCCGCCGAGAGCAGATCGAGGATCTTTCCGGCGGTCGCGGGGATATACGGAAGCAAGAGGACGGCGCCGATCCGGATCGCCTCGAGCAGATTGTAGAGAACGGTGCCGAGCCGCGCCTTTTTTGCTTCGTCCTTGGCGAGGAGCCATGGCGCGGTCTCGTCGATATACTTGTTCGCGCGGCGGAAGAGATCGAAGATCGCGTCGAGCGCGTCGGAGAAGCGGAGCGCGTCGCCGAGCTCCAGCGCCTTTTCCGCCGCCGTCTTTGCCGCGGCCTTCAGTTCTTCGTCGATCGCCTCCGGGGCGTTCGGCTCCGCGATCACGCCGGAGAAATACTTTTCGTTCATCGCGAGCGTGCGGGAGACGAGGTTGCCGAGGGTGTTTGCGAGGTCGATATTGTAGCGTTTGATGACCGCCTCGTGGGTGATGCTCCCGTCGGCGTTATAGGGCATCTCGGCGAGGGCGTAGTAGCGCACGCCGTCCGGCGAGATGCGGCGGGCGAGCGCGTCCGCGTAGATCACGTTGCCGAGGGATTTGCTCATCTTTTCGCTGCCGAAGTTGAACCACGGATGCCCGAAGATCTTCTTCGGCAGAGGGAGATCGAGCGCCATCAGCATGATCGGCCAGTAGATCGTATGGAAGCGGAGAATGTCCTTGCCGATCACGTGGATATCCGCCGGCCAGTATTTCCGGAAAAGCTCCGGCTGCGTCTCGTTTACGGGGTCATAGCCGAGCCCGGTGATGTAGTTGGAAAGCGCGTCGATCCAGACGTAGACGACGTGCTTGGGGTCGAAGGGAACGGGGATCCCCCAGGTAAAGGAGGTGCGGGAAACGCAGAGATCCTGCAGCCCCGCCTTGAGGAAGTTGTTGACCATTTCCTTTTTGCGGGACTCCGGCTCGATGAAGCCGGGATGCTCCTCGATGTAGGCGAGGAGCCGGTCGGCGTAGGCGCTCATCCGGAAGAAGTACGCTTCCTCCTTGGCGCGTACGAGCGGGCGGCCGCAGTCGGGGCACTTCCCCTCCTCGGTGATCTGCGAATCGGTGAAAAACGCCTCGTCCGGCGTGCAGTACCAGCCCTCGTAGACGCCTTTGTAGATATCCCCCTTGTCGTAGAGCTTCTGGAAGATATGGGCGACCGCCGCCTCGTGGTCGGGGTCGGTGGTGCGGATGAAGCGGTCGTAGGACGCGCCCATCAGATCCCAGATCTCCTTGATCTCGCCGGAGACCTTGTCGACGTAGTCCTTCGGAGAGACGCCGTTCTCGCCGGCATAGTTTTCGATCTTCATCCCGTGCTCGTCGGTGCCGGTGAGAAACCGCACGTCGTAGCCCATCATCCGTTTGAAGCGGGCCAGCGCGTCCGCCATGATGATCTCGTAGGTATTGCCGAAGTGCGGCTTGCGCGAGGCGTAGGCGATCGCGGTCGTCAGATAATACTTTCCTTTGTTTTCCATTTTGTCACACTTTCTTGAAAATCATGTCGCCGATCGAGGGATAGGGCCAAACGTCCTGCGGGATATGCTCCTCGCACTCGTCCGCCGTGCGGCGCAGCTCCCGCATCGCGGGGATAACCTTGTCGCAGTAATAGAGCGCCGCGCGGTAGGTATTTCCATTCCGGCTCTCGGTATCCTCCGCCAGCGCGCGCAGGGCGCCGATCCGGCGGTAAAGCTCGTTTTCCAGCTTGGTCAGTTTTTTCAGTTCTTCGATCTCGGAGAGAGAGGAAAACTCCTCGCCGCGCGCGCGGATCCCCGCCGCCAGCATCCCGCAGTAACGCGCCACGGCGGGGTAAATGTCGCGGGACGCCATATCGAGCATCGTGAGCATCTCGATATGGAGGGTCTTTGCGTAGGTTTCGAGATAGATCTCGTAGCGGGAGCGGAGCTCCGCCTCGGTGAGGACCTTGTGGCGGCCGAAGACGCGGACGCTCTTTTCGCTGATAAGGCAGGGCAGCGCGTCCACCGCGGTACGCAGATCGGCCAGTCCGCGGCGGACCGCCTCCTTCTTCCACGTTTCGGTATATCCGTCGCCGTTGAAGATGATGCGCTTGTGATCGCGCACCGTCTCCCGGACGAGGGCGATCGCCTCCGTTTCGACGTTCTCCGCCCCTTCCAGCCGGTCGGCAAAGAGGGAGAGCTCCTCGGCGACCGCGGTGTTGAGAACGGTGTTCGGCCCGGAGATCGAAAGAGAGGAGCCGGGCATCCGGAACTCGAACTTGTTGCCGGTGAAGGCGAACGGCGAGGTGCGGTTGCGGTCGG
>CAMKAU010000050.1 GCA_946410595.1 uncultured Clostridia bacterium | reverse complement strand
TGTCCGTCTTTTTCCGGGGTCAGTCGATCGGGTTGCCGTCCTTGTCAAAGAGCGGCAGTTTTTCCAGATACACGATGTCCTCTCTGTTTGCAGCGTCTCCTTCCGCCAGGATGGTTGCGATCCCCGCGATCTCGCCGCCCGCCTTTTTAACAAGCGTGATCAGCGCCTCGCAGCTCTCGCCGGTGGAAACGACGTCGTCGACGATAAGGATCCGCTTGCCGCGCATCATCTCGGCGTCCGCGGCGTCCAGATACAGTGTCTGGCGTTTTTCTGTGGTGATAGACTTGACTTCGCACTCGAAAACGCCGGTCATATAGAGCTTGATACCCTTCCGGGCGACAAAGTATTTTTTATCGCCGTGGATCTCCGCCATATCGTGGCCGAGCGGGATCCCCTTTGCTTCCGCGGTAATCAGATAATCGTAGGCGGGCACCTTTTCCAGCAGGGCTCTCGCGCAGCTGCGGGAAAGCTCCGGGTCGCCCAAAATGACGAATGCGCCGATATAAAGCGAGTCGGAAAGCGGGCAGAGCGGAAGGTCCCGTTCCACACCAGCTACCTTAAGATGATAATATTTCATAACCGATACTCCTTTTGGTGTTTTTCCAATGAATATTATACAACTTTATTCTGATTTGTCAATAAGAAAACGGAGGTGTCTATGGTTACAAAGATCCCCTACGACAGATCCTTTCTCGACTGTGTGACGGACGAGCGGGAGACGCGCGGTGTTCTCGTTTCTTCTCTCCATCAGATGAAGTCCGAGGGCAGGGAAGAAGATACCGTGCGCGACGCGCTCGATCATCCGATCGCCGCCCCGCTTCTGGAGGAATGGGCAAAAGGAAAGCGCCGCATTCTGATCATCACAAGCGATCATACACGCCCGGTGCCGTCCCGCGTGATCACGCCGCAGGTCCTGGAGCGGATCCGCCGCGGCACTCCGGAGGCGGAGGTGAGGATCCTGATCGCCACCGGCGTACACCGCGAAACGACCGAGGAGGAGCTGAAGGAAAAGTTCGGCGCCGCCTTTTATCCGCAGATCCGCGATCTGATCCGGGTACACAAAGCGTTTGAATCGGAAACGGTCGCAAAAGGAACGCTTCCGAGCGGCTGCGAGCTTTCCGTCAACTCTCTCGTCGACTGGGCGGACGGCGTGATGGCCGAGGGGTTTATCGAGCCGCATTTCTTTGCCGGTTTTTCCGGCGGTCGAAAGAGCATCCTCCCGGGTATCGCGAGCGCTTCCAGCGTGATGCAGAACCACTGCGCGAAGTTGATCGGGGACGCGCGTTCCCGCACCGGGATCCTCGCGGGCAACCCCCTGCACGGAGATATGGTCGCGGCGGCAAAGCTCGCGGGGCTTGCGTATATCGTCAACGTGGTTATCGACGGAGAGAAAAAGGTCGTCAAGGCGTTCGCCGGCGATCCCTTCGCCGCGCACGAGGCGGGCTGCGCGTTTGTGGGCGGCGTCTGCCGGGTAAAACCCGTTTATTCCGATATCGTTCTGACCTCCAACGGCGGCTATCCGCTTGATCAGAACGTCTATCAGTCGATCAAATCCATGACCGCCGCGGAGGCCTCGGTCAACGAAGGCGGCGTTGTGATCTGCGTGTCCTGCTGCGGAGACGGCAGCGGCGGAGAGGAGCTCTACCGCTGGTTTGCCGACTCAAACGGACCGCGCGACGTGATGGAAAAAATCCAAGGGATTCCAGCCAAAGATACGATCGGCGACCAGTGGATGGCGCAGATCCTTGCACGCATCATGCTCCGCGCATCGGTCATCATGGTGACCTGCAAAGCGACGGAGCCGATCGTAACGGGAATGGGAATGATCTGGGCGGAGAGTATCGAGGCGGCTCTCCGCAAAGCAAAAGAAATAAAGCCGGACTATGACGGGATCACCGTGATCCCGGACGGGATCTCCGTGATCGTCCCGGACGGCGAATAAGACAAGAAAAAGAGCGTGTTTTTGCTTTTGCAAAAACACGCTCTTTTTTCAGATCAGCTCAACTTTTTTCATCACAACGCTTTCAATCGGGCGGTCGGCCGCGTCTGTTCTGACGGCGGCGATCCGGTCGACCGCGTCCATCCCGTCCACCACGCGGCCGAAAGCGGCGTAGTTCCCGTCAAGGAAGGCGCCGTCCTGATGCATGATGAAAAACTGTGAGGAAGCGCTGTTCGGATCGTTCGTCCGTGCCATCGAAACGACGCCGCGCTTGTGGGAAAGAGCGTTCGGGAAGCCGTTGGAACGGAACTCGCCGGGGATCGTTTCCGGCGATCCGCCGCAGCCTGTTCCGGTCGGATCTCCGCCCTGGATCATAAAGCCGGAGATCACGCGGTGGAAGATAAGCCCGTCGTAAAACCCTTCTTTTACCAGCTTTTCAAAGTTTTCCGCCGTTTGCGGGGCGTGCTGCGGGAGCAGCTCGAGGGTGATAACGTCGCCGTTTTCCATTGTGATACGAACCATAAATAAATACTCCTTTACTTTGTTTTCGATGCGGGGATGATTTCGGGAAAAACGGAATATTCTATAAGCGAGGTGTCTTATGGAATACGAGAAAAAAAGCTACGGGGAAAAGGCCGCCTTCGCCGTCTATCTGTTATCGATTGCGGCGGGGGTCTATCTTGCGGCGCGATTTGCCCTGCCGGCCTTGCTTCCATTTTTTCTTGCCGCGGCGGTATCGTCTGCGTTTTCCGGCCTTTCGGGCCGGCTCACCGCCAGCAAGGGGAGAAAAAAAGAATATCTTTCGTTTCTTTTATCGGTTACGCTCGCGCTCGCTCTGGTCGCCGCGGTCTGTTACAGCGCCAAACGCCTCTTTGAGGAAGCGATCGGCTTTCTCGGCAGCGTACTCTCGGATGAAGAGGCACTGGCGGGACTGTACGGGGAAGCGGAGCGGGCGCTTCGTCCGATTTTTGAAAAGCTGGGGATCTCCGCCGAGGGGATGTTCGATCAGCTGATCGGGGAGGGAATGTCCGGGATCGCGGATTTTGCCCGGTCGGTACTCGGTTTTCTTCTTTCCGCGCTGCCGGAGATGATCCTCTTTTTCTTTGTGACCTTTCTCTCGGTCTTTTACTTTACGCTCGGAAAAAAGAAAACGCGGGAAGCGGTGAAAGATCTGATCGGAAAAGGGAAGAGCAACCGCGTTTTTTCCCTGTACCGTAAGTTTTCGCAAAGTCTGCAGGCCTACGCAAAAGCGTACGGGGCGCTGTTTTTGATCGTCTTTTCCTGTCTTTTCGTCGGCTTTCTGATCCTCTCGCAGGAGTACGCGATGCTCTTTGCCGCGGCGATCGCCTTGCTCGATCTTTTGCCGGTGATCGGGACGGGGACGGTCCTTATCCCGTGGGGGATCGTTCTTCTCTTGGCGGGCAACGCGGGAAAGGGGTTCGGTCTGCTCGTTCTCTTTGCGCTGACGACCGTTTTGCACGAGGTTTTAGAGCCGAAGCTGCTTGGTGAAAAACTCGGGATCCCGCCGCTTGTTACGCTGATCTGCCTGTACGCGGGGTACCGGCTGTTCGGTTTTTGGGGGATGATCGCCGCCCCCGTGCTCTTCGTTGCCGTCCGGGCGGGCTGGAGCGAGGAACTTTTCTCCGAAAAAAGGGAATAGATGAAAGAAGCGCGGAGCATACGCTCCGCGCTTACTGAACGCACGGTCAGGAAAGAGTTAATCTTCCGGAACGAACCGAGCGGAGACAACGGGAACAGATGTTCACGGTCTTGTGCTCGCCGTTGACAACGACCTTGATCGTTCTGACGTTAGGCTTCCACGGTCTGTTGGTTTTTCTGTTGGAGTGAGAAACGTTGTGACCGAAGGTAACGCCTTTTTCGCAAATACAACATTTTGCCATGTTCGACACCTCCCCCGCCGCTTTCTGCGGCCAAGTCTGCAATGCTGTGAAACAACGCTTTAGAGTATAGCACAACCTTTCGGAAAATGCAAGAGAAAACCGAAAAAAACTTCATTTTTCCTTTATTCTTCCGCCGGAACGCCGGTCAAAACCCCATTTTCGATCCCCGAGATCCGGATCGGGACCTCGCTGCCGCGCGTAAGCGAGGCGGCTTTCACGGCAAATTCAGCAAACTCGGCGCTGTGCCCGAGCCAGAGTCCGCCCTTTTTCTGCTCGATCAGGACCGGGCATACCGGCTTTGCTGCGGCGATCTCCTTAAGCTCTCTTGCGCGCGACTCGTCCCGTACGGCGGCAAGCCGGGCTGCGCGGCGGCGTTTTTCTTCCTGAGGGACCTGATCGGGATAACCGGCCGCCGGAGTTCCGGGGCGGGGAGAATAGGGAAAGATATGGAGGAAAAGAAATCCGATCCGCTTGACAAAGCGGCAGGTCTCCTCAAAATCTTCTTCGCTTTCCCCGGGAAAGCCGACGATCAGATCGGCGGTAAAACGCACGCCGGGGATCGCCTCGCGGAGCAGCGCGATCCCCCGGAGCGCCATCTCCGCATTGTATTTTCGTTTCATCCGGTTGAGAACGGCCGTTGAGCCGCTCTGGAGGGAAAGATGGAAATGCGGCGCGATCTTCTTCAGACGGGCGAGACGGAAAACGAAGTCGGAAGTCAGCACGGACGGGTCAAGGGAGCC
The DNA here is from genome assembly GCA_946410595.1 of uncultured Clostridia bacterium. Taxonomy (GTDB): domain Bacteria; phylum Bacillota; class Clostridia; order Oscillospirales; family CAG-272; genus RUG12395. The sequence continues at coordinate 8,842 of CAMKAU010000050.1, read as the reverse complement.
CATACGGATCCGGAAGTTGCCCTCCAGCCGGTCGATCTCCTCGAGAAGATCGATCAGACGGCGCCCGAAGTCCCGCCCCCAGGCGTCGACCTCGATCCCGGTCAGGACGATTTCCCGGCAGCCGCCCGCGGCTATGCGGGAAACTTCTTCGAGCACGTCTTTTGCCGGGCGGGAACGAACGGGCCCGCGCGCCCGGGGAATGATGCAGTAGGAGCAGCGGGAATCGCAGCCGTCTTCGATCTTGATATAGGCGCGCGTGCGGGAAAACGAGCGGATGGTCATCGGCTCGTACCGATCGGGAGAAGAAAGGGGAAGGGCGGGGAGCTCGCCGCGGAAAACCGCCTCCGCCGCGTCGACGCAGGACATTTTTCCCGCGGTCCCGCAAACGTAGACGACGCCGGGGATCGCGCGGATCTTCTCGGGCGAGAGCTGAGAGAGGCACCCCGTGACGATCACGGCGGCTCCCTCACGGGCGGCCCGGCGCACGGTTTGCAGACATTTGCGGTCCGCTTCCGCCGTGACGGTGCAGGTATTGATGATCGCAAGACGGCAGCCGGCAAGGTCTTCCTTGACGGAAAACCCGCGGTTTTTCAGCTCTTCTGCGATCGCGCTGCTCTCGTACCGGCTTACCTTGCAGCCCAGCGTTTTCACTCCGACGGTAAAATCCTGTTTTGTCATACCTTCCTCCGTTTCCTGCATTGTATCATCTTTTTTCTTTCCTGTAAATATTTTTTTCGATTTTACTTGTTTTCCGACTGCCGGAAGTGTATAATAATGTCAATGCAAAAGGAAGGATGTATTTTATGGGCAACGTACATATCATCGACCACCCTCTTATTCAGCACAAGCTCTCGATCATGCGCAACAAACACACCGGCTCCAAGGATTTCCGCGCTCTGCTCAGCGAGATCACGCTTTTGATGGGCTATGAACTCACCCGCGATCTCCCCCTTGAGGACATGCTCATCGAAACGCCGATCGCCGAGATGAACGCGAAGCGCATTTCCGGGAAAAAGCTTGCGATCATCCCGATCCTCCGCGCCGGCCTCGGCATGGTGGACGGACTGCTTACTCTGATCCCTGTCGCAAAAGTCGGGCATATCGGTCTCTACCGCGACCCTAATTCCCATCAGCCCGTTCCGTATTACTGCAAACTTCCGAGCGATATCGACGACCGCATTGTGATCGTCTGCGACCCGATGCTCGCCACAGGCGGCTCCGCCTGCGACGCGATCTCCATGCTCAAGGAGCGCGGCTGCCGCCATATCCGTATGCTGAACCTGGTCGGCGCGCCGGAGGGCGTGGAACGCGTGAGAAAGGAACATCCCGACGTGGATATTTATATCGCCGCGCTTGACGAACGCCTCAACGAGCACGCCTACATCGTGCCGGGCCTCGGCGACGCCGGCGACAGGATCTTCGGCACGAAGTAATGCTGGAGCTCCCGATCCGAAAGAACGATTCCGGACAACGCCTTGACAAGTTTTTGTCCAAGGCGTTGTCCGGAATGCCTTTGCCGATGATCTACCGCCTGATCCGGCAAAAAAAGATCAAACTCAACCGCAAACGGACAGAGCCGTCCGCGATCCTCGCCGAAGGGGACACGGTGCTGGTGTTCGCCCCGCCCCGGTTTACCGAGAAAAACGCGCAAACGCCGCCCGTCTTCCCGCAAAGCGACCCGGACGTTCTTTATGAAGACGAAAACGTCCTCGTTCTTTTCAAGCCGGAGGGGATGCTCGTTCACGAGGGAGACGGAGAGAAGCCGGAGGGCGTTACGCTGATCTCGCTTGTTACGGGTTACCTTTATCGGAAAGGGGAGTACCGCCCGGAAGAGGAGCAATCCTTTGCGCCCGCGCTTGCCAACCGCATCGACCGCAACACCTGCGGTCTCGTCCTCGCCGCCAAAAACGCCGCCGCGCTCCGCGCGCTCGATCAAGCCATCCGCGAACGCCGGATCACCAAAAAGTATCTCTGTGTCGTCCACGGCGTTCCCGCTCCGGCGTCCGGCTCCTTCCGCAACTATCTTCTCAAGGACGAAAAAACAAAGACCGTCTCGGTTTTTGACGAAAACCCGCCGAAAAACGCGAAAGAAGCGCGTACCGACTATCGCGTGCTCTCCGCGGGCAAACGGTTTTCCCTTGCGGAAGCGGAGCTTTACACCGGCCGCACGCATCAGATCCGGGCGCAGTTTGCCCATGCGGGGTATCCGCTGCTCGGCGACGGGAAATACGGAAAAACGCAGGAAGACCGCAAGCTCGGGTACCGCTCGCAGGCTCTGTGTTCCTACTATCTCCGCTTCGGGGACATGCCGGAGCCGCTGGGGGATCTCAAAGGAAAGGAGATCGCCGTCCCGGAGGAAAAGATCCCCTTTCTTGCCGACTACCGCGGCAGACTGGAAAACGGATAAAAAAAGAGACGCCGGAGCGTCTCTTTTTTTGATCAGTCGTTGATATAGGGAAGGAGAGCCATGTATCTCGCTCTCTTGATCGCGATCGCAAGCTGTCTCTGGTGCTTGGCGCAGGTTCCGGAGATCCGGCGGGGAAGAATCTTCCCGCGCTCGGTGGTGAGCTTGCGGAGGCGGCCCGTATCCTTGTAATCGATATGTTCGATCTTATCCTGGCAGAACTGGCAGACTTTTTTTCTTCTGTGGTTCTGGCGGAATTGACGCTGACCTTCCGGCCGTTCGTTTCTGTCCATAACGTACTCCTATTCTGCGGAAAAATCAATTTACGCGGGGCGTTCCGCGCGTTCCCGCGCGCCGTTTGTCAAAACGGCAGATTGTCCTCGTCGGTGACCTCCTCAAACTTGGAGGCGCCGGTGTTATCGAAGCTGGGCGTTCCGAGGGAAGAGCCGTGGGCGGGCGCCTGCGCGCTGTCGCCCTGGTTTTTGCTTTCCACAAATCCGACTTCGTCGGCGACGATTTCGGTCACGTAGCGTTTGTTCCCGTTCTGGTCGGTCCAGTTTCTCGTCTGGATCGATCCGCAAACGAGGATCGGTTTGCCTTTGGTGAAATACTTGCAGACAAACTCGGCGCTCTTGCGCCACGCCACGATGCTGATAAAATCGGCGGTGGGCTGACCTTCCGTCTGCGCGGAAGAATAACGGCGCTGCACGGCGATGGTGAAGGTGGTCACACTGATTCCGGTCTGGGTGGTTTTCAGTTCGGGGTCAGCGGTCAGATTACCGATCAGAACAACTTTGTTCAGACTGGCCATTTTTAACCTCCTTAGCGGATCTTATTCCGCTTTTTCTTCAGCAGCGGGAGCGGCTTCCTCTGCGGGCGCGGGCTCAGCGGCGGGCGCTTCGGCAGCAGGGGCTTCAGCTTCCTCGGTCTTTTCCTCTTCCGGCGCGGCGACAACGTCCGGAATCTTGGCAGATTCACGGCGGATCGTCATACCGCGGAAGATCGCGTCGTCAATGTTGAAACGGCGATCAAGCTCGGCGGGGAAAGCGGCGTCGGCGGCAAAATACACGAGAACGTAGTAACCTTCCGGAATGTCGTCGATCGGGTACGCAAGTCTGCGTTTGCCCCACTCGTTGACTTCCTGGATCTCGCCGTTCTCGCGGATCAGTCCGAGGAACTTCTCCACGGTCGCCTTGATCTCGTCTTCCGCCAGGGTAGGATTGACGATGAACAGGACCTCGTAGTTGTTAACCATAATTTACACCTCCTTACGGTCTTATGACCGCCCCTCGCGGGGCGGCAAGGAGACAGGTATGAAAAGATTTACCTGTATCGGTTGATTATTTTATCATAAGAAAATCACTTTGTCAAGATTTCTGTTGGGAAAAACCGTTGAAATCGGCAAAAAAAGATGATAGAATAGGACCATGAAAAAGAACGATGTGATCGAACTGAAGATCGAAGAACTCAACAACCTCGGCTACGGCGTCGGGTTTTCCGGCGGCAAGACCGTTTTTGTTTCCGGCGCCTGCGACGGGGATACCGCGCTGGTCCGCATCATCAAGGATAACCGTACCTACGCCGTCGGACGCGCGGAGGAGATCCTCTCCCCCTCGCCCTTCCGCGTGCCGCCCGCCTGCCCCGTTTCCGCTTCCTGCGGCGGCTGCGCCTACGCCGCCGTTTCCTACGAGCACGAACGGGAGCTGAAGCGCAAAACGGTCGAAAACGCGCTCCGCCGCGAGGGGCTAAACGGCGTTTTTGTGGCAGAAGTGTTCTCCGACGGCAGGACGGAGGGCTACCGCAACAAGGCGATGATCCAGTTCGGCCTTTCCCCGGACGGGCGGGTCCTCTCCGGCTTCTTTGCGCCCAAAACCCACCGCATCGTGCCCTCGTCCGGCTGCCTCCTCCATCCGCCTCTCTTCTCGGAGATCGCCGCCGCTGCCGCCGCGTATCTCGGAGAGCGTTATATCGCGGGCAAAACGCCTTTTCCGATCCGCTGTCTTTACCTCCGCGCCGCCGCCTCGGGGCTCTCGCTTGTTACCGTGACCCGCTCCGGGGGAGTGAAAACGGCCAAAGAGCTGACCGCCTATCTCACCGAACGTTTTTCTCGGATCGTAACCTCCTTTTACAACGTAAACGACGGGGAAGACAGCACCGTTCTCGGGGAAAAGTCCGTTCTCCTCTCCGGGCCCGGTTATCTTGAAGACGTCCTCTGCGGCAACCGTCTGAAGATCTCCCCCCTCTCCTTTTACCAGGTCAACCGCCCGATGGCGGAGCGTCTCTACGAAAAGGGCAGGGAACTGCTCGCCCTGACGGGGAAGGAAACGCTCTGCGATCTCTACTGCGGGATCGGGAGCATCGGTCTTTCGATGAAGGGGGATTTTGCCCGGCTTGTCGGCGTGGAGATCGTCCCAAGCGCCGTCTCCTGCGCCGCCGAAAACGCCGCCGCAAACGGCGTGGAGAACGCCGCGTTTTACGCCGGGGACGCGGGGATCCTCACGGAAACCTTCTCCCTTTCCCCGGACGCCGTAATCCTCGACCCGCCGCGCAAGGGCTGCGCCCGGCGCCTGGTCGAATACCTGACCGACACCCTCGCCCCGCAAAAGATCCTCTATATCTCCTGCAACCCCGCCACCTTCGCCCGGGATGCAAAGCTTTTCCGCGAGCGCGGCTATACGTTCGACCGGGTCTATCCCTATGATCTTTTCCCGCGCACGGGGCATGTTGAGTGCGTTACTTTGATGATGAAAAACAACTAAACAGGCAGGGCGGCATCGTGAACAAAACCTTCGTGGATATGCTCGACAAGCTGTGTTACGATATCCAGATCACGTATGTGAAGAAGGAAACTAACTGATAAATCGGGATTTAGTGAGGTGAAATATGAGTTTACTTGATGAATACTATACAAGCAGAGATGAAGAAAAACGACTTTTATCACAGCATGGACAGGTTGAATACCTGACCACGATGAAATACATCCATGAATGCATCTCTCAGTTTGATTCACCCAACATTCTGGAGGTCGGTGCAGGCACCGGCAGATACAGCGTGACACTTGCAAAGGAAGGATACTCTGTGACGGCGGTTGAATTGGTGCAGCACAATCTGGATGTTTTAAGATCGAAACTGAAAGGCACTGAACCGATTACCGCAATCCAGGGCGATGCGTTGGATCTCTCATCATTCCGTGATCAATCATTTGATCTGACAATGCTGTTAGGTCCCATGTACCACCTTTACACATTAAAAGATAAGATACAGGCGATGTCTGAAGCGGTACGTGTTACAAAACCGGGTGGATATATTCTGGTCGCATATTGCATGAATGAACCAACAATAATCCAGTACGTGTTTTTGGGCGGTCATCTTGATGATGTCTCAAAAATGAATATGCTGACAGATGACTGGCACTGTAAAAGCGAGCCGAAAGAAATATTTGAGTTGGTCAGGACAGAAGATATTTCGATGCTTAATTCCAAGTTTCCTCTGGATAGAATCAATCTGATAGCAACAGACGGAGCGGCTCATTATTTGAGCGGGTTTATTGACGAAATGGATCAGGATACTTTCGCGAAATGGATGGAATATCACTTTGCAACATGTGAGCGGCAGGATTTGATCGGAGCATCCAATCATACTCTCGATATTCTGAAAGTTCGCGAATAGATTCCCGTTTGCAGAGACAACGGCATCGAACCGAGTGCTCTGACTCAACTGGTCAACGGCATATTCCTGACGAGGAGGGTCGTGTGGGCAGCGTAGATAATGCCCTTTTTATTCACGCTATTGTCCCGAGGCACGTGGAGACGGTCGTTCTTCTTTGTCGGAAAGCCGAACAAGCTGACCGACATATCGCAGTGGATTATGAACCTCAGGGAAGGCATATGGAGAAGAGATTATAACTGCTCAGTTTACAGATACAAATCGCAGTTTGACGGAGGAAGCAAGAATGATTCGCCTGGAAAAACTTACATGGGATAATTACGATGATGTCTTGAAATTAAAGGTGGCAAAAGAACAGAAAGAATATATGGTTCCCAACTCAGAATGTTTGATTCAGGCTTTCTTTGCCATGACAGAAAGCAAGGCTCAGGTTTTTCCCTTTGGTATTTATTTTGGGAAGAAGCCTGTTGGATTCATGATGATCGCACGTGACGTTCCCTGGATCGAGGAATACTGCGGTTCGCACGCAAAGTATTATTACATCTGGAAATTCATGATCGACGAAAGATACCAAGGCAATGGTTACGGAAAAGAAGCCATGTTGCAGGCGCTGAATCTGATCCGCACTTTCCCAGCGGGTGAAGCAGAATACTGCTGGCTGAGCTATGAACCTGAAAACACAGCGGCAAAGAAACTGTATGCGTCTCTGGGTTTTGTTGAAAAGCCTGAACTATATGAAAATCTCGGAGAAATGCCAGCGGTATTGAAGTTGTAATCTGTCGGTTTGGTTAAGTATTTGGAAGGGAAACATATGATATGTGATCGATCGGATAAAGCAATAAAACCGATCATCATATTCCAGTTTGTTGATATGTTGCTTAATTGGAAATTTATTGAGACGGTAGTATTGATGACAAAGAAATAGACAAATCGGCAATTTGCGAGGGAACTGAAATGAGTACCAGAAAAGAAATAGTAAGCAGCTTTTATGGTCAGTATGACGAAGATGGGCGTACTACGAGATCGCGACATGGTCAACTGGAATTTTGTACCACAATGACTTACATCCATCGTTATACAGCCAAGCAATCTAAGATACTTGAGGTTGGAGCCGGAACCGGGAGATATTCCATTGCACTTGCCAGAGAAGGCATGGATGTGACGGCTGTCGAACTGGTCGAGAACAATCTTGCTGTTCTCAGAGAAAACAGCAGAGGGTTGGAAAATATACGGTCATATCAGGGAGATGCCACGGATCTTAGCCGGTTTCCTGATAACTCCTTCGATGTGACGCTGTTCTTTGGCCCGATGTATCATCTGTATGAAGAAGATGAAGTAAATCGTGCGATTGATGAAGCGATTCGGGTTACAAAGCCTGACGGAGTAATAATGTTTGCGTTTATTTCTGTGTTTGCTATCATGTATGCTAACTATTTCTACGGGAACTGGGCTGCAGGACAGGAAGAGAATTTTACGGATGATTACGAGGTGAAGCATTTCAAGGAACAGCTTTTCACCGGATATGATGTAACAGAGTTTGAAGAACTGTTTCAAAAGAAACCGGTCGAATGGATCACCACGGCAGGCGTGGACGGCCTCTTGGAGCCGATTGAAAAGCGTTCGGACTTTTTCCTGTCGGATGAAGATTTCAAAGCCCTTGCGGAATGGTATCTGGCTTTTTCCGAAAAAAGGGAGCTGCTGGGACATACGAACCATCTTTTGTACATCTGCCGAAAACAGAAATAGGTTTTTTGACAAATTCCAGTTTATCGGCGTACCGATATTCATCTTACTGTTTCAACTCTAACCAGTCCTGGGAAATTGCCCATTTCTCCATTGAGATGAACCAGTTGTTCGAATACAAGCCTTTTTATTTGACCTGCTGCTCCGAGACATGTGGAGTGCGTGACGTTGACAACGAGGATGTTCAAGAAAGAAGAAGCGAAATGAAAAACGGAAAGACACCTGATCCGAATGTAATGCATCCGGTTGCAGGCTATGATAAAGAAATATACGTCAAACCGACGGTCAAGAATCCGAATATCATTGTCGGCGACTTTACCTATATCGCCGATTCGGATTTTGAAAGCCATGTGACGCACCATTACGAATGGAACGGCGACAAGCTGATCATCGGCAAGTTCTGTCAGATCGCCTCCGGTGTTGAATTTGTTATGAACGGCGCGAACCACCAGATGAACGCGGTTACGACATTTCCGTTTTATACGCTGGAGGGTTGGGATATGGAGCCACCTGCACAGGCGGATCTGCCGCTGAAGGGCGACACGGTGATAGGAAACGACGTGTGGATCGGTCAAAACGCCGTGATCCTTCCCGGTGTGCAGATCGGGGACGGAGCCATCATCGGAGCAAACAGTATTGTCGGCAGCGACGTCGAGCCCTACACCATTGTTGTCGGAAATCCCGCGAGAGTTCTCCGCAAACGATTTGATGATGAACTGATTGATCTGATGCTCAGGCTCAAATGGTGGGATAAGAGCATCGAAGAAATAGACGGCCTGATTCCGATCCTGACCTGCAGCGATTTAGATACAGTAAGGAAAATATTGAAGGAATTGCTGTAATGAAAAGAGCTATCGTGATTGGAAGCCCGGGAGCGGGTAAGAGCACTTTTGCCAGAAAACTGAAAGATAAGACAGGTCTTCCGCTTTATTATCTGGACAGGATTTTTCATAAACCGGACAGAACAACGGTTACCCGCGAGGAGTTCGATCAGAAACTGCAGACGATTCTGCAAACGGATCGCTGGAT
>CAMKAU010000049.1 GCA_946410595.1 uncultured Clostridia bacterium | reverse complement strand
GAGATCGTCACGATCCTGCGCGCGGTCCACAAGTACAAGGACAGCCGCGAGCAGTTCGAGATGCGCACGCACAAGAGACTGATCGACATCGTCAACCCGACAAGCAAAGTCGCGGACGCCCTGTTCGCGATCGAGCTGCCCGCCGGCGTTGAGATGGAAATCAAGTCCTGACAGGGATTCATTGACCTCAAGGTCAAGTTGACGGACCGCGCAAGCGGCAATCCAACCGTCAACCAATAACCGCAAAGGAGGATTTTGGTTACAATGAATAAAGGAATCATCGGCAAGAAACTCGGCATGACGCAGATCTTTACCGAAAACGGCAGCGTCATCCCCGTGACCGTGATCGAGGCGGGCCCCTGCCCGATCTCCCAGAAGAAAACGGTCGAAAAAGACGGGTACAGCGCGGTGCAGCTCGCCTTCGAAGAAACGAAGGAAAAGCACCTCACCCGTCCCGAGCTCGCCCACCTCAAAAAGGCGGGCATCACCCCCCGCAAGCACCTCAAGGAGTTCCGCCTTGCGGACGCGGAGTCGAAGAACGTCGGCGACGTTATAACGGTCGATACCTTCAGCGTAGGCGAAAAGGTCGACATCACGGGTATAACGAAGGGCCGCGGCTACACCGGCGCCGTCAAGCGGTGGGGACACCACATCCTGAGAATGACGCACGGCACCGGGCCGATCCACCGTCAGGTCGGTTCGATGGGCGCGAACTCCACGCCGTCCCGCGTCTATAAGAACAAAAAGATGGCCGGCCAGTACGGCAACGAACAGGTCACGATCCTCAACCTCGCGGTCGTCAAGATCGACGCGGAAAAGAATCTGATCGCCGTCAAGGGCGCGGTTCCCGGCGCGAAGGGCGGGATCGTCTTCATCCGCGATTCCGTCAAGGCATAAGGAAGGAGGAAAGAAGAATGCCAAACGTTAACGTAGTTGATATGACCGGCAAGCAGGTCGGCACGATCGAGCTTTCCGAAAAGGTGTTCGGCGCGGAGGTCAACCCCGCCGTCCTCCACACCGCCGTCAGAGCGTATCTGATGAATCAAAGACAGGGCACCCAGTCCACCCTGACCCGTACCGAGGTCTCCGGCGGCGGCAAAAAGCCCTGGAAGCAGAAAGGGACCGGCCACGCGCGCCAGGGTTCCACGAGAGCGCCGCAGTGGACGCACGGCGGCATCGCCCTCGGCCCGAAGCCCCGTGAATACCGCGTTACCCTGAACCGCAAGGTCCGCCGCTCCGCTCTCTTCGGCGCTCTGTCGCAGAAGGTCGCGGGCTCGGAGTTCATCGTGGTGAACGCCATCGCGGCGGAAGATTACAAAACGAAGACGATGACGGCGATGCTCAAGGCCGTCGGCGCGGAGGGCAAGACCCTCGTGGTGCTGGCGGACAACGAGCAGAAGACCGTCAAGAGCTTTGCGAACATCCCGGGCGTGAAGACCGCGCAGTACAACGCGCTGAACGTGTACGACGTTCTCAACTGCGAAAAGGTCGTTATCGCCGAGGGCGCCGTGAAGAAGATTGAGGAGGTCTACGCGTGATGAAAGCCATTCAGGATATTATTATCAAGCCGGTCATCACCGAGAAGAGCATGGCGGACATTGAAGCGAAGCGCTACACCTTCCGTGTGCAGAAAACCGCCACCAAGCCCGAGATCGCGCGCGCGGTCGAGGTCATGTTCGGCGTGGAGGTCGCTTCCGTCAACACCATGAACGTCAAGAGAAAACCGAAGCGCCTCGGCGTCCACGCCGGCTACACCGCCGCGTGGAAAAAGGCGATCGTCACACTCAAGCCTTCGTCGAAGAGCATCGCCTTCTTCGACAGTATGAACTGAGCGGGAGGTAGTCACAATGCCTATTAACTACAAACCGACAACTCCTTCGCGGCGGAACATGAGCGCTCCCTCCTTCGAGGAAGTGACCAAGCATACCCCCGAAAAGAGTCTGATCACGGTCAAGAAAAAACACGCCGGCCGTAACTCCTACGGCAGGATCACCGTCCGTCACAAGGGCGGCGGAAACAAGATCAAGTACAGGATCGTCGATTTCAAGCGTCAGGACGCGACGGCGAACACCGTCGTCGGCGTTGAGTACGACCCGAACCGGACCGCCTATATCGCTCTCCTGGAGAACGAGGCGGGCGAGAAGAGCTACATCATCGCGCCGGTCGGCCTGACCGACGGCGACAAGGTCTTCTCCGGCGCGGACGCCGATATCAAACCCGGCAACACGCTCCCGATCGCGAACATCCCGGTCGGTACCTTCATCCACAACATCGAGCTCTATCCCGGCAAGGGCGGGCAGCTTGTCCGTTCCGCCGGCGCCGCCGCCCAGCTGATGGCGAAGGAGAACGGCGCGGCTCAGGTCCGTCTCCCCTCCGGCGAGGTCCGCATCGTCCGTCTTGACTGCAAGGCGACGATCGGGCAGGTCGGCAATATCGAGCACGATACCGTCAAGATCGGCAAGGCCGGCAAGACCCGTCACAAGGGAATCCGTCCGCACGTCCGCGGCTCGGTCATGAACCCCTGCGACCACCCGCACGGCGGCGGCGAAGGCCGTTCTCCGATCGGACGTCCGTCTCCCGTTACCCCCTGGGGCAAGCCGACGATGGGCTACAAGACCAGAGACAAGAAGGCGCGCACGAACAAGTTTATCGTGAAGCGCAGAAACGACAGATAACCGGAGGAAAGGAAAGAAATGAGCAGAAGCCTGAAAAAAGCGCCTTACGTAGAAGAAAAGCTCTACAAGAGAGTCTGCGCCATGAATGAAAGCGGCGACAAGAAGGTCCTCAAGACCTGGTCCCGCGCTTCGGTGATCTACCCCGATTTTGTCGGTCATACCATCGCGGTACACGACGGCCGCAAGCATTTCCCGGTCTACGTGACCGAGGATATGGTCGGCCACCGGCTGGGCGAGTTCGCGCCCACCCGCACCTTCCGCGGCCACGCGGGAGCCAAGACCACGAAGTGATCCGTCACGATCCCAAATAAAAACGGAGGAAAAGCCTTAAATGGAAGCAAAAGCTTATCTTAAATATGCGAGAATATCTCCGCGTAAGGTCGGGATCGTGCTTGACCTCATCCGAGGCAAGGACGTCGCGGAAGCCAAAGCCATCCTCAAGAGCACGCCGAAAAGCGCGAGCGAGTACCTGGTGAAGCTTCTCGACAGCGCGGTCGCCAACGCGGACCACAATTTCCAGATGGACGTCTCGAAGCTCTATGTGAACGAGTGCTTCTGCTGCCCCGGCCCGATCCAGAAGCGGATTATGCCGAGAGCGCAGGGAAGAGCTTACCGCATCAACAAGAGAACGAGCCACGTAACCCTTTCCGTTAAGGAAAGAGACTGAGAGAGGAGGAGCCGAATATGGGACAGAAAGTCAACCCCCACGGATTGCGCGTAGGCGTGATCAAAAACTGGGATTCGAGATGGTTTGCGAAAGACGAGGTCTTCGGCGACACTCTCGTTTCCGACTATAACGTCAGAAAGTATCTGAAAAACAAACTGAAGGACGCCGGCGTGCCGCGCATCGAGATCGAGCGCGACAACGTCCGTGTCCGCGTCATCATCCACTGCGCGAAGCCGGGTATGGTCATCGGTAAGGGCGGCGCCGATATCGAAGCGCTGAAAAAGACCCTGACCGGGATGCTCGGCAAGCCCGTCACCATCGACGTGATCGAGGTGAAGAGCCCGGATCTGGACGCTCAGCTCGTCGCCGAGAGCATCGCCTCTCAGCTTGAGAAGCGCACCAGCTTCCGCCGCGCGATGAAGCAGGCGATCGGCCGCACCATGCGCCTCGGCGCGCGCGGGATCAAGGTCTCCTGCGGCGGACGTCTCGGCGGCGCCGAGATCGCCCGTACCGAGCACTACCACGAGGGAACGATCCCGATGCAGACGCTGCGCGCCGATATCGACTACGGGTTCTGGGAAGCCACCACGACCTACGGGAAGATCGGCGTCAAGGTCTGGATCTACAAGGGCGAGGTCCTGAGCGAGGTCAACCGTCCCGACGGAAGCCGCCGCGAGGATCGCCGTCCGCCCCGCCGCAATTTCGACGGCAGACGGGACAACCGCCGCCCCGGCGGCGAGCGCGGCGAACGCCGCGGGACCGGCCGCGAGGGCAACTACCGCAACAACAGACAGGGAGGGCAGAGATAACCATGCTGATGCCGAAAAGAGTCAAATACAGACGCGTCCAGCGCGGCCGTCTGAAGGGAAAAGCGACCCGCGGCAACACCGTGTCGAACGGTTCTTTCGGTCTGATGGCGCTGGAGCCCGCGTGGATCACCAGCAACCAGATCGAGGCCGCCCGTATCGCGATGACCCGTTACGTGCGCCGCGGCGGTCAGGTGTGGATCAAGATCTTCCCTGACAAGCCGATCACCGAAAAGCCCGCCGAGACCCGCATGGGTTCCGGTAAAGGGTCTCCGGAATACTGGGTCGCCGTCGTCAAACCGGGCAGAATCATGTTCGAGATGGACGGCATTCCCGAAGAGCAAGCGAAAGAAGCGATGCGTCTCGCCTCTCACAAACTGCCGATCAAGTGCAAGTTTGTGAAGCGGGAGGACGCAGAAACCGCCGCAAAGGAGGGTTAAGCCGTGAAAGCAACGGAACTGAAAGAACTTTCAAACGAGCAGCTCGAAGCCAAATTGAAGGAGCTCAAGGATCAGCTTTTCACGCTTCGCTTCCAGCACTCGATCAACCAGCTTGACAATCCCCATAAGCTCGTGGACGTAAAGCGGGACATCGCCCGCGTTCTTACGGTCATGAACCAGAAGAATGTATGAGAGGTGCAGAGATGAACGAGAATACTGAACGCAGCCTGCGCAAGACCAGAGTGGGCGTGGTCGTTTCCGATAAGATGGACAAGACGGTCGTCGTCGCCATCAAGGACAACATCAAGCACCCCATGTACAAGAAGATCATCAAACGCACCGTGAAGCTGCACGCGCACGACGAGAACAACGAGTGCCGCGTGGGCGACAAGGTCCTTCTGATGGAAACGCGTCCTCTCTCCGCCACCAAGCGCTGGAGACTCGTTTCCGTGATCGAGAAAGCGAAGTAAACCCAAATCAGTAGGCAGGTCGGAAACTTGCCGAAATAAGGAGGAAAACTCAAAGTGATACAGCAGCAGACACTTATGAAGGTCGCCGACAACACCGGCGCCAAAGAGCTGATGTGCATTCGCGTTCTCGGCGGGACCGGGAGACGCTATGCGAATATCGGGGATGTTGTCGTTGCCTGCGTCAAGAAGGCCGCGCCGGGCGGCGTGGTCAAGAAAGGCGAAGTGGTGAAGGCGGTTATCGTGAGATCCGCCAAGGGACTGCGCCGCGCGGACGGTTCCTACATCAAGTTCGACGAGAACGCGGCGGTCATCCTGAAGGACGACAACAGCCCGAAGGGTACGAGAATATTCGGGCCGGTGGCGAGAGAGCTCCGCGAAAAGGATTACATGAAGATCCTTTCGCTCGCGCCCGAAGTGCTGTAAGGAGGAAAGACGATGAACAAGGTACACGTAAGAAAAGACGACTCGGTTATCGTCATTTCCGGCGACAGCAAAGGGACGAAGGGCAAGGTCATCGCCGTCTCTCCGAAGGAGGGCAAGGTGATCGTGGAAGGCGCCAACATCGTCTCCAAGCACGTCAAACCGAAAAAGCAGGGCGAAGCCGGCGGCATCACGAAGGTAGAGGGAGCGATCTACGCGTCCAAGGTGGCGCTCGTTTGCTCCAACTCCAAGTGCGCGAACAACGGCAAAGCCACCCGCGCCAAGATCAAGGTCGACGAAAAGACCGGCGAAAAGGTCCGCGTTTGCGCCAAATGCGGACAGAAACTGTAAGAGGAGGACGACAGACATGGCAAGATACAAAGAGCTTTATCAAAAAGAAGTTGTCCCCGCTCTGATGAAGAAGTTCAACTACAAGAGCCCGATGCAGATCCCGAAGCTGGAGAAGATCGTGGTCAACGTCGGCTGCGGCGACGCGAAAGACAACTCCAAAGTGATCGACAGCGTCTGCAGCGAGCTGGCGCAGATCACCGGCCAGAAGGCGATCGCCACCTCGGCGAAGAAGTCGGTCGCGAACTTCAAGATCCGCCAGGGGATGAAGATCGGCGCGAAGGTGACGCTGCGCGGGGACCGGATGTACGAGTTCCTCGACCGTCTCTTCAACCTCGCTCTGCCCCGCGTGCGCGACTTCAAGGGCATCAACCCGAACGCCTTTGACGGCAGAGGCAACTACTCCCTCGGCCTCAAGGAGCAGCTGATGTTCCCCGAGATCGACTACGACAAGGTCGACAAGATCCGCGGTATGGACGTCGTGTTCGTTACCACGGCCAACACCGACGAAGAAGCGAAAGAGCTGCTCACCCTGCTCGGCGCTCCCTTCTCGAAGTAAGAGGTAAGAAGAATGGCTAAAAAATCAATGATCCTCAAGGGCGCGAGACCCCAGAAGTTCTCCACCCGCCAGCACAACCGCTGCAAGATCTGCGGCCGCCCCCACGCTTATCTCCGTAAATACGGCGTCTGCCGTATCTGCTTCCGCGAGCTTGCCTACCGCGGGGAGATCCCCGGCGTCCGGAAGGCCAGCTGGTAACAAACC
Source organism: uncultured Clostridia bacterium (assembly GCA_946410595.1). GTDB lineage: Bacteria > Bacillota > Clostridia > Oscillospirales > CAG-272 > RUG12395. The sequence goes on along the minus strand of CAMKAU010000049.1, from coordinate 9,002 downwards.
GTCCCCGCAGCCGGAAGGAAAGCGCAGGAAGAGCGCTTTAACCGCCGGTTCGCCGCCGGATCGTCCGGCAGCAAGAAAACAACTTGCATGAAGGAGGAAATATCCATGCAAATCTCAGACGTTATTGCGGATATGCTGACGCGGATCAGAAACGCGGGCAACGCAAAACACGAAACGGTCGACGTTCCCGCCTCGAACGTCAAAAAAGCGATCGCCGACATCCTCGCAAACGAAGGGTATATCAAGGGCTGGCAGCTCATCGAGGACGGCAAGCAGGGCGTGATCCGCATCACGCTCAAGTACCTGACCGGCAAGCAGCCCGCGATCCGCGGCCTGCGCAGAGTTTCCAAGCCCGGTCTGCGTATCTACAGCGGTTACGAGGATATGCCGAAGGTCATGAACGGTCTCGGCATCGCCATCATCACCACCTCCAAAGGCATCATGACCGACAAGGCGGCCCGCGCCGCCCAGCTCGGCGGCGAAGTGCTTGCCTTTGTCTGGTAATGCGAAAGGGAGGAACGAATTATGTCAAGAATCGGACTCAAACCGATCGTCGTCCCTGCCGGCGTTACCGTTACGGTGGGAGAGGGCAATCACGTTACCGTCAAGGGTCCTCTCGGGACGCTTGAGGACACCTTCAGCGCGCATATCGCCATCGACGTCCGGCCCGGCGTCGTCACGCTCAGCCGCGACAGCGAGGAGCAGGAGGTCAAGGCGCTCCACGGCCTGACCCGCGCGCTTCTCCACAACATGGTCGAGGGCGTGGTCAACGGCTATCAGAAGAACCTCGAGATCGAGGGCGTCGGTTACAAAGCCGAAAAGCAGGGCAACAAGCTCGTGATGAAGCTCGGCTACAGCCACGACGTCGTCATCCCCGAGACCGACGACTACAAGTTCGAGTGCCCCTCCGCGACGCAGATCGTCGTCAAGGGCATCGACAAGCAGAAGGTCGGCGAGATCGCCGCGCAGGTGCGCGGAAAGAGACCGCCCGAACCCTACAAGGGCAAGGGAATCCGGTACGCGGGCGAGCATATCCGCCGCAAAGCCGGAAAGACCGGTAAGTAAGAGAGGAGCGGAATAAGATGATTACCAGACAGGATAAAAACGTCAAACGTCTGAAGAGACACGCGAGAGTCCGCGCTCACATTTCGGGCACCGCGGAGCGTCCGCGCCTTGCGGTTTACCGTTCGCACGCGCACATCTACGCGCAGATCATCGACGACGTAAAGGGCGTCACCCTCGTTTCCGCTTCCACGACCGAAAAGACCTTCACCGAGTACGGCGGAAACAAAACGGCAGCAAAGGAAATCGGAAAGCTGATCGCGGAGCGCGCGCTTGCGAAAGGGATCAGCGAAGTAGTATTTGACCGCGGCGGTTATCTGTACCACGGACGCGTATCGGAGCTTGCAGCAGGGGCCCGCGAGGGCGGCCTGAAGTTCTGACTCCGGTTTGTACGCTGTTCAAGAACTGATTTTGAACAAATTTAAGGAGATTTCCAATGGCAAGAAAATTTGATCCGGCAACGCTTGACCTTGAGGAAAAGCTTGTCACACTGAACCGCGTTTCCAAGACCGTGAAGGGCGGACGCGTGGCGCGTTTCACCGCGCTGATGGTCGTCGGCGACCGGAACGGGCACGTCGGATACGGTCTCGGCAAATCCGCCGAAGTTCCGGACGCGATCCGCAAAGCGGTGGAGGACGCGAAGAAGAATATGGTCGAGGTCGCCGTTGTCGGCACCACGATCCCGCACGAGATCATCGGGCGTTACGGCGCGGGCCGCGTGCTCCTGAAGCCGGCTCCCTCCGGTACCGGTATTATCGCGGGCGGCACCGTCCGCGCGGTGCTTGAGATGGCGGGCATCACCAATATCCGCGCAAAATGCCTGCGTTCCACCAACCCCACCAACGTCGTCAAGGCGACGTTCACGGCGCTCCAAGAGCTGCGCACCGTGGAAGACGTGGCGGCTGTCCGCGGGCTCGACGCGGCGCAAGTGAAGGCGTAAGGAGGCAAAACGATGAAAAAAGTCAAAGTGACGCTGACGAAAAGCCTGATCGCCTGCAAGCCGAAGCAGAAGCTGACGGCGGATTCCCTCGGTCTGCGCAGGATCGGGGACAGCATCGAGCACGAGGACAACGCGGTCCTCGCCGGCAAGATCAAGATCCTTTCTCATCTTGTCAAAGTTGAGAACGTTTAACGGAATTCGGAAAAAGGAGGAAAACAGATGAAGCTCCATGAACTTTCACCCGCGCCCGGCTCGGTGACGAAAGCTTACCGCAAGGGCAGGGGACCTGGTTCCGGAAACGGGAAAACGGCCGGAAAAGGACACAAGGGACAGAACGCGCGCTCCGGCGGCGGAGTCCGTCCCGGGTTTGAAGGCGGACAGCTCCCGCTTTACAGAAAACTGCCGAAGAGAGGTTTTTACAACCGCTTCTCGACCGAGTACGCCGTGATCAACCTCGCCGGTCTTTCCCGGTTCGAGGACGGCGCCGTCGTTGATCTCGAGATCCTGCGCGACGCGGGTCTCGTGAAGACCAACGAAAAGAAGCTGAAAGTCCTCGGCAACGGTGAGATCACCAAAAAAATAACCGTAAAGGCAGCGGTCTTTTCCGCAAGCGCAAAGGAAAAGATAGAGGCGGCGGGCGGAAAGACAGAGGTGGTGTAAGGTGTTTACCACGCTCAGAAATGCCTGGAAGATCCCCGAACTCAGGAAGAAGATCCTTTTTACTCTGTTCATCGTGGTCATCTACCGGCTCGGAGCCGCCATTCAAATACCTTACATCGACCACAGCGCACTCGAGTCCGTGAAGGCGTCGGCCGGCTCGATTTTCGAGTATCTGAACATTCTGTCCGGCGACGCGTTCAACAAGGCGACCCTCTTCGCGCTTTCCATCTCCCCCTATATCACGTCGCAGATCGTGATCCAGCTGCTGACCGTTGCGATCCCTCCGCTGGAGCGTCTCTCCAAGCAGGGTGAGGAAGGCCGGCGGAAGATCGACAAGATCACCCGCTACGTTACGGTCGGTCTGGCGCTGCTTACCAGTATCGGGTACTATTTCCTGATGCGCAACACCTATCAGGTCGTGACCGACGGCGGCAAGACCTTCTTCGGCGCGGTCGTGATGATCGCCTGCTACTGCGCGGGCGCGTCCCTGATCATGTGGATCGCGGAAAAAGTCAACGAACACGGCATCGGCAACGGCATTTCCATCATCCTCTTTGCCGGTATCGTTTCCTCGCTTCCGCGGCTGGTTCAGGCGGGTATCGCCAAGTTTAAGGACGGGATCGAAAAGATCGGCTCCGGCTCGGTCGGGTCCGGCATTCTCTCGATCGTCATCGTTCTTGTCGCCGCCGCCGCGATCATCGCGGTCGTCGCGTTCGTCGTCTTCATCACGGAGAGCGAACGGCGCCTTCCCGTCCAGTACGCGAAGCGCGTGGTCGGCCGGAAGATGTACGGCGGGCAGAACAGCAACCTGCCGATCAAGCTGAATATGTCCGGCGTGATGCCGATCATCTTTGCCAGCTCGATCTGCTCGCTGCCGCCCACGATCATCCAGTTCATCAACGCGAACCCGACGAAGGGCACCTTCCTCTATACGCTCTCGAGGATCTTTTCGTCCGACTCGTGGCTCTACGTTGTGATCTTCTTCGTCCTGATCATCCTGTTCGCGTACTTCTACATCGCCATCTCCTTCAACCCCGTTGAAGTGGCGAACAACCTGCAGAAGAACGGCGGCTCGATCATGGGGATCCGTCCCGGCAAGCCGACGGCGGATTATATCCACAAGATCCTCAACCGGATCACCCTGCTCGGCGCGCTCTTCCTCAGTCTGATCGCCGTGCTGCCTCTCGTGATCAACATCGTAACGAACGGCGGCCTCGGGAACATCGCGTTCAGCGGCTCTTCGCTCCTGATCGTCGTCGGCGTTGCGCTGGAGACGGCAAGAGAGATCGAGGCGCAGATGACGATGCGGCATTACAAAGGCTTTTTGGAATAAGCCCGGTGAAGCGAATGAATATGATTTTTCTCGGTGCGCCGGGAGCGGGAAAAGGAACCCAGGCGGAGCGGATTTCCGCTCTGCTTGGGATCCCGACCATCTCCACGGGCGCGATGATCCGCGAGGCGATCAAAAACGGGACGGAAATGGGCAGAGAAGCGGCGGCTTATACCGAGCGCGGCGCCCTGCTCCCGGACGAGGTCGTCAACGGGATCGTCAAGGAACGGCTTGCCGAAGCGGACTGCCAAAACGGCTGGATCCTCGACGGGTTTCCCCGCACGATCCCCCAGGCGGAAGCGCTCAAAGCGATGAAGATCCGGGTGGACGCCGTTGTCAGCCTGGAGATCGCGGACGAAACGATCGTGGACCGGATGGCGGGCAGACGCGTCTGTCCGGCGTGCGGCGAGACCTATCACGTGAAGAGCAACCCTTCTCCCGCCGGGGAGAACTGCGCCAGATGCGGCGCGCCGCTCACCGTCCGGAAGGACGATGCGCCGGAGGTCGTGCTCTCCCGACTGAAGATCTACCACGAGCAGAGCGAACCGCTGAAGGCCTATTACCAGGAGAAGGTCGTTACCGTCAACGCGGACGCGCCGCTTGACAGGATCACGGATGAGATCCTGCGGGCGCTCGGAGCAAAGGCGTAACATGATCAAGCTCAAGAATTCCGCTCAGATCGAGATCATGAAGGACGCCGGAAGGATCACCGCGGAGGCGATCCTCGCGGCGGCGGAGGAGATCCGCCCCGGCGTCAGCACAAAACATCTTGACACGGTGATCCGTACGTACATCGAGAAAAACGGCGGCAAGCCGTCTTTCCTCGGGTACGGCGGATTCCCCGCATCCGCCTGCATCAGCATAAACGACGAGGTGATCCACGGGATCCCGTCGGAAACGCGGATCCTGCAGGAAGGAGACGTCGTCAAACTGGACGTGGGAGTCGCGTATCGCGGCTACCAGGGGGACAGCGCCCGCACCTTCGCGGTGGGGACGGTCTCGCCCGAGGCGCGGAAGTTGATCGACGTCACAAAGCAGTGCTTTTTCCTCGCCCTCAAGGAGGTGCGGGGAGGCAACCGCATCGGAGACATCGGACACGCGGTGCAGAGTTATGCGGAGGCAAACGGATACGGCGTTGTGCGCGAATACGTCGGGCACGGGATCGGAGAAGAGATGCACGAGGAACCGGAGGTTCCCAACTTCGGTCACGCGGGTCACGGCGTCCGGCTTTTTCCCGGTATGGCGATCGCCATCGAGCCCATGATTAACGCGGGCACCTGGCAGGTCAAACGGATGGGAGACGGGTGGACGGTCAAGACCGCAGACGGCTCGCTTTCCGCGCATTACGAAAACACGGTCATACTGACGGAGGAAGGCCCCGTCGTAACGACCCTGGTGTCATAACCGAAACTGAGGAGGGATCATTCTGCCGAAAGATGATGTGATCGAATTTGAAGGCGTCGTGACGGAAGCGCTTCCGAACGCGACCTTCAAGGTAAAACTGCCGAACGGGCATATGGTCAACGCCCATATCTCCGGGAAGCTGCGTATGAACTATATCAGGATTTTGCCGGGCGACCGCGTAACGGTGGAGGTTTCCGTTTACGACCTTACCAAAGGGCGCATCACCTGGCGCATGAAATAACGGAATACGGAAAGGAAAAACGAAATGAAAGTAAGACCGTCCGTCAAGAAAATCTGCGAAAAATGCAAGATCATCAAGCGCCACGGCAAGGTGATGTGCATTTGCGAAAACCCCAAGCACAAACAAAGACAGGGCTAATCGAAAGAAAGGAAGAGTAAGAATATGGCACGTATTGCCGGTGTAGACCTTCCCAACAACAAGAGAGTGGAAGCAGCACTTACCTATATCTACGGGATCGGGCCGAAGAGCTCGAAGGACATCCTGGCGAAGACGGGCGTCAACCCGGACACCCGCGCAAAGGATCTGACCGAGGACGAGGTCGCCAAGCTCCGTGACGAGATCGAGGGCTCCTACGTGGTGGAGGGCGATCTCCGCCGCGACGTTGCGCTGAACATCAAGCGTCTTGTGGAGATCAACTGCTATCGCGGCGTCATGCACAGACGCGGACTGCCGGTCAGAGGGCAGCGCACCAAGACCAACGCAAGGACCAGAAAAGGCCCGGCGAAGACCATCGCCAACAAGAAGAAGTAAGGAGGGACAGCGCAAAATGGCAAAAACGACAAGCACCGCAAAGAGAACGGTCAAGAAACGCCGCGACCGCAAGAATATCGAAAAGGGCGCGGTCCACATTCAGGCTTCTTTCAACAACACCATCGTCACCGTGACCGATACCTTCGGCAACGCCGTATCCTGGGCGTCCGCCGGCGAGCTCGGTTTCAAGGGATCGAGAAAGTCCACCCCCTACGCCGCTCAGATGGCCGCGGAGACCGCGGGCAAGCTGGCCGTGGACAACGGCATGAAGACGGTCGAGGTTTACGTCAAGGGCCCCGGCTCCGGACGCGAATCCGCGATCCGCGCGCTGGAGAACGTCGGTCTCCAGGTCGTCATGATCAAGGACGTCACTCCCATCCCGCACAACGGCTGCCGTCCGCCGAAGCGCAGACGTGTTTAATGAAACGGAGGAACGAAAACAATGGCAAGATATACAGGACCCGCTTGCAGACTCTGCCGCAGAGAGGGGACGAAGCTCTTTCTCAAGGGCGAGCGCTGCACTTCCTCGCACTGCCCCCTGATCGTCAGGGAGAAGTCCGGCACGCCCGGCCCGCACGGCACCGCCCGTAAGAAGGTCGGCGAGTACGGCCTCCAGCTCCGCGAGAAGCAGAAAGCAAAGAGATATTACGGCGTTCTGGAGCGTCAGTTCCGTAACTATTACGAAATGGCGGTCAAGAAGGAAGGCGTGACCGGCGAGAACCTCCTGACCATCCTGGAGACCCGCCTTGACAACGTCGTTTACAAGATGGGCGTCGCCTCCAGCCGCAAGGAAGCGCGCCAGCTGATCAACCACGGGCATTTCACGCTGAACGGCAAGAGAGCGGACGTTGCGTCCATCCTCGTCCGTCCCGGCGACGTGGTGGCGCTCCGCGCGTCCAGCCGCGGCAAAGAAAAGTTCAAGCAGCTTCTCGACGGCTTTGACGGCAAAAACGCGCCGAAATGGCTGGACGTCAACGCAGAGAACGTCTCCTGCGCGGTGACCGCGGTCCCGACCAGAGATGACGTGGACTTCCCGTTCAACGAGCAGCTGATCGTCGAGCTCTATTCCAAGTAATGCCCCTTGCCGCCGGTCTTTTTGGCGGCCGTCGAAAAGAGGAGACCCGCGCCGCGGGCTCCGGCAGCGGACGCTGCTGCCGACGAACTGAAAGAATATGGAGGATATTATGATCGAAATAGAGAAGCCGAACATTTCGTCCGAGGATATCGGAGAAGAGGGAAAAGTAGGGAAGTTCGTGGTCGAGCCGCTGGAACGCGGCTACGGCACGACCCTCGGCAACTCTCTGCGCCGGGTGCTGCTCAGCTCCCTGCCCGGCGTGGCCGTCACGTCCATCAAGATCGACGGCATACTCCACGAGATCTCCACGATCCCCGGCATCAAAGAGGACGTTACAGAGATCGTTCTCAACGTCAAAGGCATCGTCGCCAAGCTCCACTCCCAGGCGCCCAAGACCGTTTACGTTGACGTCAACGGTCCGATGGACGTCAAGGCGGGGGACATCCAGGGCGACGCGGATATCGAGATCCTGAACCCCGAGCAGCCCCTGGCCAGCGTGGGCGAGAACGCGCACTTTTACATGGAACTGACGTTTGATCACGGCAGAGGATACGTTTCCGGCGAGAAGAACAAGCAGAACTATCTGGCCAACGCCGGACAGGGCGCGGGCATCCCGCTCGGCATGATCTTCACCGATTCGATCTTCACGCCGGTCTACGCCGCCAGCTACGAGGTGGAAAACACCCGTGTCGGCAATATCACCGACTACGACAAGCTCACGGTCTCCGTGACGACCAACGGTACGATCACGGCGAAGGAAGCGGTATCTCTCGCTGCCAAGATCCTCAACGAGCATCTCAACCTGTTTGTCGATATGTCCGATACGGCAAAGGGTACGGAGATCATGGTCGAGCGCGAAGAAACCAAAAAGGAAAAAGTCCTTGAGATGACCATTGAGGACCTTGATATGTCGGTCCGCAGCTTCAACTGCCTGAAGCGCGCCGGCATTGACACGGTCGAAGATCTGACCAACCGTACCGAGGAGGAAATGATCAAAGTCCGCAACCTCGGCAAAAAATCTCTGGAAGAAGTGATCCAGAAGCTCCACTCCCTCGGTCTCGAACTGAAGCGCGAGGAAGAGTGAGCTGACACAATTTAACGATTAGGAGGCACACCGAATATGCCCGGTACGAGGAAACTCGGCAGAAAGACCGACCACAGAAGAGCGATGCTCAGAGGTCAGGTCACCCTGCTGCTGAAGAACGGAACCATCAAAACGACTGTCACGAGAGCGAAAGAGATCGCTCCCCTGGCGGAAAAAATGATCACCCTCGGCAAGAAGAACACGCTGGCCGCCCGCCGCGCCGCGATGGCGTTTATCACCGAAGAAGACGTCGTCTCCAAGGTGTTCGGCGAGATCGCCGCGAAGTACGCGAACCGCAACGGCGGCTACACGCAGCTTTACCGGCTGGGCGCGCGCCGCGGCGACGCTGCCGAGATGGCGCTGCTCAAGCTCTTTGAGGAGCCGGTGAAGGAAGAAAAGAAGGCCCCCGCCAGGAAGAAAGCCGCCCCGAAGAAGAAAGCGGCTCCGAAGGCGGAAGAGGCGAAGGAAGAGGTCAAGGAGGAGCCGAAGGCCGAAGAACCGAAGACCGAAGCCGCCGCCGAAGAGCCCAAGGCCGAAGCCCCCGCCGAAGAGAAGGCGGAGGAGACCAAGGCGGAATAACCGTTTTGAACAGAAGGACGGGGACCGATGCGTCCCCGTCCTTTTTGTCCCCGAAAACCACGCGATAGTCGCGTGGTAAAAAAGAGGTTAACCGGT
>CAMKAU010000048.1 GCA_946410595.1 uncultured Clostridia bacterium | reverse complement strand
CGCACATCATGCCCGAAGGGCGCATCATTCGGCGCAGCCGTACATCACGTTCCGCTGTCAGCGGAACACATCGTTCGCCGAGTGTCCTTAAGAACACTCGGCGTTTCAGCCCGCTTTTTTGTTTTCTTTTCATCTGTCCCCGTCCCGGGTAACGGGCTCCTCGCCCTCGCCGGGGAGGGGGAGATCCTCCAGCGGCTCCAGCTTCTGCGCGCGCGGGATGCCGCGGAAATAGTAAAAGAGGAAGGCGAGGGAGAGCAAAAACAGGAGAAACCGCGGATGCCCCAAAAGCGCGGAAAGACCGCCCTCCGCGAGGATCACGATCACCCCGAGCGTTTCCAGCGCAACGAGAAGAAGGGAAAAGGTCTTTGCGAAAATCAGCGTTTTGTGCCGCGCGAGCGCGTCGGCAAAAAAGATGAGAAAGGGCAAAAGAGAGATCAGGATCAGCGCGAGGGCGACCGCGTCGAACCGCCCGGAAAGGTAGGAGACCGCCTCGCAGATCAGCGCCGCCGCGGCAAACCCCGCCGAACAGCAGAGCAAAGCCGCCGGCCGCGCCCGCCGCGAGAGAAAAACGGCCAGAGAAAGCGCAGAGCAGAAGAGAAGACAGAGCGGGACCGCCCCCGCAAGGGAAAACGCAGCCGCCGTGAGCGGACCGCCGGGCAAAAACGCCTGGATCACGGCCGCCGCCGCGGCCAGCGCCGCAAATAAGGTCGGAGGGAACAGTTTTTTCTTCATGGCAGATCTCCTTTATGGGAATGATGGAAGTGCCTTCCTTTTCTGAAGAAAAGCAGGCAAAAGACTTTTTGGGAAGGGATAGAATAGAGAGCGCGCGAACAACGCGAACCAAATCCGAAAGCCGACCCGGTACGGCCGGGTCGCCTTTCTGCTATGGCCGGACGGCGGGAGACAAGCCCCCGCCCTACGACCGGGGAGGCAAATTTCGTTTCTCTTGTAGGGCAGGGGCTTGCTCCTGCCGCATTTTCTGTTTGTAACATCCAACCCGCCGCGGAGCGGCGGATCTCACTCGCCGCAGGCGAATATCACCGCGCGGAGCGCGATATCACTCGTCCGCAGGACGAATATCACTGCCGCACGGCAGGCGCGCCGCGGCACTCCTTATCTCGCTGTTCCTCCTCGGGTACGCGGGGGGCGTTTTGTGGAGCTTCCGGACGACGACGAGGGCGCGGACGTTCTCCTTTCCCGGGTCGGCGGGGTCGGCGAGGCGGCGGAGGACAAGATCCTCCGCGCGGGCGCCGAGGGCGGTGAAAACCGGCTTCGCCTCCCGCAGCTCCGCTTCGGCCTCCGGGCCCTTGTAGGCGAGGAAAGACCCGCCGATCCGCACGAAGGGCAGGCAGTATTCCGCAAGGACGGAAAGCGGCGCGACGGCGCGGGCGACGGCAAGATCAAAGCCGTCCCGCAGCTCCTCCCGGCGGGAGAGCTCCTCGGCGCGGCCGGGGAGGGTCGCGACGTTCGGGAGACCGAGGGCCGCGGCCGCCCGCTCGACGAACGCGAGCTTCTTTTTCGTTGCGTCGAGGCCGGAGAAGGCGGTCTCCGGCAGGGCGAGGGCGAGCGGCAGAAGGGGAAAGCCCCCGCCGCAGCCGACGTCCACGGCGCTTTTTGCGCCGGTCTGTTCCGCGAGATCGGCAAAGAGGAGAGAGTCGGCAAAGTGGAGAAGCCACACCGCCTCCGGGGCGCGGAGGGCGGTGAGGTTGACCTTTTCGTTTTCCGCGAGCAGCGCATCCGCGAGCGCGGACAGACGCGGCAGGAGGGGAGAAAAGCGGGCGAGCCCGTTTGAAGCGAAAACGGCCTCGGGATAGGAAGGGGTCATGCGTTTTCTCCTTTTTCGGGGTTTTCGCTTGCCTTGCGGCGCCGGAGCCAGATGAGAAGGACGGTCACGTCGGCGGGGGAGACGCCGCTGATGCGGGACGCCTGCCCGACGCTGGCGGGACGGATCCGGGAGAGCTTTTCGGCGGCTTCCAGCCGCAGCCCCGCGATCGCGCGGTAGTCAAGCGTTTCGGGGAGGAGGAGATCCTCCAGCCGCTTCAGGCGGGCGGCTTCTTCCTCCTCTTTTTTGAGGTAGCCCTCGTATTTGATGGCGGTTTCCGCGCTCTCCCGCGCGCTGCGGGGGAGGGAGGCGGGCGCCGTTTTGTCGATCGGGGCGAGCTTGTCCGCGTCAAGCTCCGGGCGGCGGTAGAGATCCGCCAGCCGCACGCCGGTCGCGATCGGCGCGGAGCCGTGGGCGGCGAGGAGAGCGTTGACCTCCTCCGAGGGGGCGATCACCGTTCGGCGGATGCGTTCCTCCTCCGCCTGTTCGGCGGCGCGGCGCGCGGAAAACCGCTCCCATCGCTCGTCGGAGACGAGCCCGGCGGCGCGGCCGGCGGGGGTGAGGCGGAAGTCGGCGTTGTCCTGCCGCAAAAGGAGCCGGAACTCGGAGCGGGAGGTCATCATCCGGTAGGGCTCGTTTGTCCCTTTGGTGACGAGATCGTCGATCAGCGTGCCGAGATAGGAGGAGGAGCGGGGGAGGATCAGCGGGGGACGGCCGAGCAGGGCGAGGGCGGCGTTGGCGCCGGCGACCAGTCCCTGCGCCGCCGCCTCCTCGTAGCCGGAGGAGCCGTTGAACTGCCCGGCGCCGTAAAGGCCCGCGACCGCCTTCGTTTCCAGCGTGGGGAAAAGGCCGGTGGGGTCGGCGCAGTCGTACTCGATCGCGTAGGCAAAGCGGGTGATATGGGCGTTTGCAAAGCCGGGGAGGGAGCGGACCATCTCGTACTGGACCTCCGCCGGCATCGAGGTCGAAAAGCCCTGGAGATAGAGCTCCCCGTCCTCCCGCCCGGTCGGCTCCACGAAGAGCTGATGCCGCTCCTTATCGGCGAAGCGGACGATCTTGTCCTCGATGGAGGGGCAGTAGCGGGGGCCGACGGCGTGGATCCGCCCGGCGTACATCGCGCTGCGGGAGAGGTTCTCCCGGATGACGCGGCGCGTTTCTTCGGTGGTATAGACGATATGGCAGGGAACGCCGGTAAAGTTTTCAAAGGCGTCTTCCGGCGTAAGGCGGGAGAAGGGCAGAGGGGAGCGCTCCCCGTCCTGCCGCTCAAGCAGGGAAAAATCCACCGTCCGCCGGTCGATGCGCTGCGGGGTCCCGGTCTTGAAGCGGCGCAGGGAGAGCCCGAGCGAGGAGAGGGAAGCGGTCAGGGCGGCGGCGGGGAGCTGCCCGTCGGGGCCGCTCTCGCAGCTCGTTTCCCCGACGTGGACGCGCCCGCCGAGGTAGGTGCCGGTCGCCAGGACGGCGGCGCGGACGTTCCAGCGCTCGCCGAGGCGGGTGAGGAGCGCGCAGACGCGCGGGCGGCCGCCCGGCGTTTCCTCCGTTTCCACCGAAACGATCTCCGCCTGTACCAGCCGCAGGCGGGGGGTGTTTTCCAGCTTGCGCTTCATATACGCGCGGTAGGCGAGCCGGTCCGCCTGCACGCGTTTGGAACGCACGGCGGCGCCTTTGCCGGTGTTGAGGGTGCGGCTCTGGAGGGTCACGGCGTCCGCCGCGAGCCCCATTTCTCCGCCGAGCGCGTCGATTTCATAAACGAGATGCCCCTTCGCCGTTCCGCCGATGGAGGGGTTGCAGGGCATATTGGCGACGGCGTCGAGAGAGAGGGTGAAAAGAACGGTGTCCAGCCCGAGGCGGGCGGCGGCCAGCGCCGCCTCCACGCCGGCGTGTCCCGCGCCGATCACCGCGATATCCGCCGAATGTGTCATCTTCTGCCTCCGTCAGTTTTCTCCCGCCGGCGGGGCGGGGAGGATCGCTTTGGCGTAGAGGGTCCAGCCGCTCTCCGGCGCGTAGGCGGCAAACGCCCCCTGCGAGAGGGAGGAAACGGAGGAATGGACGAAGGGCAGGAGGACGTTGCCCTCCCGGTCGATCATCCCGATCGCCCCGTCGAAGCCGAGGATCCCGACGCCCTCGCAAAAGGGTTTCGCGTAGGTGTAGATCGGCTGGGCGATCCAGCGTTTTTCCGTCGTATAATAGCCGTAGTAGCCGCCGCGCTCCAAAAGCAGCACCCCGTCCGAGTAGCCGCGCAGCGTGTAGCCCTCGGGGATGGGGAAGCGGTTTTCCTTTTCGTCGAGGAGTAGCTCGTAGGAGCCGACGAGGAAGTCGTCGTTGTGATAGTACCCGTCGGTATCGAGCTGGCGGACGCGGACGTAGCCGCGGTCAAAGTAGTAGTGCCCCATCCCGCGCTCGTCGCGCAGGACCGGCTCGGCGTAGAAGGAGTCGGCCAGGCGGCCGTTTTCGTTGAAATAAAAGAGAGAGCGGTAGATCGCCTTCCGGTCGTACCGGTCGACGTACGCCATCCGCCCGCCGGGGTAAACGACGCAGGCGTAGCCGCCGCGGTAGCCGAAGATGTGCAGGTACTTGTAGGAGGTGTAGAGGGACCAGGGGTTCTGCCCGAACGCCATCCGCGGCTCGTCGCGATAGAGGATCTCCAGGATTTTCGGCTCCGGCGCGGTCTCGGCCGCCGTTTCGCCGCCGGTTTCCGTCTCCGGTCCCGTCTCCGGCCCGGTCTCCGCCGCCGTTTCGGGACCCGTCCCGGAGCCGGTCTCCGCTGCCGTTTCCGTCCCGGTCTCCGCTGCCGTTTCCGGCGGCTCGCCCGTCGTTTCGGGCGCGGCGTCCGCGGTCGTTTCCGGGGCGGGCTCCGGCGAGGGGTTCGGGTCAAGGAAGGTCTCTGCCGGCACGGTTTCCACGGCGGTCTCCGGGGCGGTCTCCGGGGCGGTCTCCGGCGGGGGCTCCGCGCCCGTCTCCGGGGCGGTCCCCGTTTCCGCTTCCGGTTCCGTCTCCGCGCCGGTTTCCGTACCGTCCGGCGGCAGGGTCTCGTCCGGCGGGAGGGCGGTCGTTTCCTCCGGCGTGATATCGACGGGGATCGGCTCCCCGGTCGTTTCGGGCGGGGCGGTCGTTTCCGGCGCCTCGGTAACAAGCTCGGTCACCGTCACCCAGATCGAGTAGCGCTCCGCGCCGTTGTCGCTTTTCCCGTAGTCGGGGGCATAGTCAAAGTAGAGGCCGCGGTTTTCGGTTTCGTCCTCGTAGTCGCTTTCCGCGAGGGAGCCGTCCGGCGCGAGGTAGTACCAGCGGGTGAGGTCGCGGTCTTTGTAAAAGAGGGGGCGGTCCTCCCGGTCCCGCGTCATCGCGGGGACGATCGCGCAGGAGGGGAAGGAGGCGAGCGGCTCCCCCGTTTCGGTCCGGCAGACGCGCAGCGTCTCCCCGTCGTCGAGCAGGAGATAGCCCATATAAAGCCGGACGGCGGGCAGCTCGGTATAGACGATGCGCCGCCGGCCCTCGGGGACGACGGTGTCGTTTTGCGCGTAGGAATAAAACTCCAGCGCGGTGAGCGAGGCAAGCTCCTCCCGCGGCAGGATCACGCCGTTGTCGAGGATGCAGAGGGTCATCGTCCCGTCGCTGTCGTAGTCGGCGTAGCTGACGGCCGCGCCGAGCGCGCGGAGAGAGGAGAGCGTTTCGTAGGAGAGGGAGAGGGGCTCCCCGCCCGCAAGGACCCCGCTGCCGACGCCGCTGATATTGGAGGCGGCGCGGAGGGCGGAGAGGAACCGCTCGCGGTTGTTTTCCGGGTCGGCGGGCGGCTCCGTTTCTCCGGCGGAGGAGGAGGGGGCGGTCACGAGGGGAAGGGTAACGGCCGGCTTTTTCTGCGCGCGCGGCAGGAAGGTAAAGTCGAACGCGCCCCGCTGATAGAGGATCGCCCCCGCGGTAAGCAAAAGGAGACAAAGCCCGCAGACAAGGCGGACGAGCTTCTGTTTCGTCTGGTTGCGGATTTCCACGGCGGCTCCTTTCGGGACGGTCTATTTGTGGTATTTCGCGCCGGCGGAGATGCTTTTCGCGCGGTAGAGCGCCTCCAAGAGGATCACGCGCATCAGCCGGTGCGGGAAGGTCAGGCGGGAAAAGGACAGGCGGTACCGGCAGGCGGCCTTGACCTCGCCGGAGAGCCCGAGCGACCCGCCGATGAAAAAGACGACGCCGGGGGCGGAGGCGGCGCAGTCCTCGAGGAGGACGGCCAGCTCTTCGCTCGACACCTCCTTTCCCTCCACGCAGAGGGCGATCTTCACGGCGCCGGCGGGCGCGGCGGCAAGCAGCCGCCGCCCCTCCCGGAGAAGGATCTCCTCCTTTTCCTTTTCGGAGGGGTTTTCCGGGATCGGCTCGTCCCGCAAAAGGACCAGCTCCGGCTGCGCAAAGCGGGAAAGGCGTTTTTTATACTCGTTTACCGCCTCGGTAAAGTACCGCTCCTTGTCGCCGCCGACCGAGAGGACGGTTATCTTCTGCATAAGACCTCCGCTTCCACGACCGCGGCGGGCGCCGCCGCCCGGACGGAAACGTCCGGGAAGTCCGCGAGCGCCTCCCGCGCGGCGGCGAGGGCGAGGGCGGGGGTATTGTTCTCCCGCGAGAGATGCGCGAGGAGGATTTCTTTCGTTCCGTTTTCCGCCAGCCGGCGCAGGAGCGCGGCGCAGGCGGCGTTGGAGAGATGCCCCTCGTCCGAGAGGATCCGGCGTTTGAGAAAGGCGGGGTAGGGGCCGGAGCGCAGCCGCTCTTCGTCGTGGTTCGCTTCCACGCCCACGGCGCGGCAGCCGCAGAGACAGGCGAACACCTCGTCGGTCACGCGGCCGATATCGGTGGCGACGGCGCAGGCGTCCTCGTCCGTTTCAAACCGGTAGCAGACGCTGCCCGGCTCGTCGTGCGGGGCGGGAAAGCTCCGCACCGTCACCTCGCCGATCCGCACGGCGCTCCCGGCGGGCAGGAGTGCGATCCGGTCGCGGAAGACGCCGCACGCCGTCAGGGTCGCGGCGGTCTCCTCCGTTGCGTAGACCGGGCAGGGGACGCGGGCGGAGAGGACCGGCAGGGCGGAGATGTGGTCGCCGTGGCCGTGGGTGACGAAAACGGCGTCCAGATCCTCCGGCTCCGCGCCGCAGGAGGCGAGAGCGCGGGTAAGCGTACGGGCACTTTTCCCCGCGTCCACGAGAAAGGAGCGCGGCCCGCAGCGCACGAGCCACGCGTTGCCGGACGAGCCGGAGTAAAGCGAGGTGAGAAGGAAGGGGAAAAGCGGAGCGTCCGCTTTTCTCCCGGCGGGTTCAGAGATCATACGGCTCCGCTCAGATTCCGGAACGAGTCCAGAATGAAAAGATCAAGATAATCGAGGAGAAACACGGAAAGAAAACAGACGATGAGAAGGAGCATCCACCCCGAGCGGTCGCGCCGGCGGGCGGCGTCCGCAAGGAGGGCGTCCCGCTCCTCCGCCGGCAGGGCGTCGGAGAGCCGCTCCCCGCCGCGCCCGGCGACGAGGGTGGGGCGGTTATAAACGAGGTAGACGCAGAGGAGGGCGAGGGTAACGCCGAAGTAGGACCAGAAGACCGCCTTCATCGCGCCCTCCCCGAGCCCGACCGCCCAGGAGTAAAAGAGGTAGAGAAGGAAGATGCCGGCAAGGAGGAAGCCGACGCGCAGAAGAACGCGCGCCGCCTTCTTTTTTTCGCCGGAGAGCCGGGTTTCGCGCGCCCGCTCTTCTTCCTTCCGCTTTTGGTTTTTCATCTCAGAGGTCCACCCGGATCGCGCCCTCGGGACGGACCTTCAGCACCGAGCAGGCGCCCGCGCCGAAGACGTGGTCCATGATCGCCGCGTAATCCGCGGTCTTCTCCGAGGGGATAAACGCCTGGATCGTCCCGGCAAAGCCGCCGCCGTGCACGCGGAAGGCGCCGCCCCAGCTCTCCGTGATCCGTTCGGTCACGCAGAGGGCGAGACTGAGCCCCTGCTCCGCGACGTTTTTGACGGTGTAGACGTTCTGGAGATACTTGTAGCTGGAGTCGCCGCTTGCCTTCACGCCGGCGAAGAAGGCGGCGAGGTCTTTCTTTTTCAGCGCCTCGGTCTGCCGTTCGACCCGTTCGTTTTCCGCGGCGAAGTGCATCGCGCGCAGAAGCGCCCGGTCGCCCGCCGCCCGCCGGAGGACCGGCGCGTCGGCGATCAGCTGGTCAAAGGTAACGCCCCGCAGCGCGTCGCGGCCGTAATAGGCGGCGATCTGTTTCATCTCCGCGGGGACGGAGGCGTAGTCCTCGTTGAGGTCGGCGTGGTTGCCGCCGGTGTTGACGATGCAGAGGGAGTAGCCGCTTGCGGTCAGGTCGAAGGAGAGGGGGGTGATAACGGGGGCCTGCGGATCTTCAAAGTCGATCGCCACGAACCCGCCCACGGCGCACGCCGTCTGGTCCATCAGCCCGCAGGGCTTGCCGAAAAAGACGTTCTCCGCGTACTGGGAGATCTGCGCGATCTCGGGCGCGCCGATCTTTCCTTCGTTTGCGAGGTGGTTTTCGATATTCCCGATCATCACCTCGAAGGCGGCGGAGGAGGAGAGACCGGAGCCGGTCTTCACGTCGTTTGCCGTGCAGGCGGAGAAGGGGACGATCTTATGGCCGTTTTTCTTCAGTCCGGCGCACACGCCCGCGATCAGGCTGCGGGATTTGAAGCGGTACCGCTCGTTCGGCGCGTCGGTCTCGGAGAGGGGGATCACGTCCTCCTTGTAGCCCTTGCTGTGCACGCGGATCGTATCGCCCTCCGTCTTCGCCGCCACGGCGATGATGTCGAGGTCGATCGCGCCGCAGAGGACCCTGCCGCGGTTGTGGTCGGTGTGGTTGCCGGAGATCTCGCTGCGCCCGGGGACGGAGAAGAAGGAGACGTCGAGGTCCCCGTATTCGCCGAGAAAGTCGGAGAGGAGCGCGAGATAACGCGCCCGCTGGGCGTCCGCCTTTTCGCCGTACAGGCGGCGGAGGGCGTTATCGCCCCTGCCTTCGGCGAGGTACTGCTTCAGTTCTGCTGCTTTCATGATATCCTTCCTTTCGGATTGTATTTCTTGTACGGATCCTCGCCTCCCGGCGTCCGGTCGGCGGGAAAAGAGCGTATGGAAAAGGGGATGGAGTATTCTGCCGACGGATCTTTTCTCTCTTCCGGGGCAGGGGCCTGACAGGGGGCTCCGTTTTCCCGGCGTTATCGTTCGTGCCGGGCGAGAAACCGTTTGAGCGCCGCGGCGGCCTCGCAGAGAACGTCCGCCTCCGGCAGCATCACGACGCGGAAGCGGAGATCCTCCGTCCAGTCAAATCCCCCGCCGGGGATCACGAGGACGCGCTCCTCGCGGAGGAAGGAGAGAGCGAACTCCTCCGCGCTCGCAAAGGAGAAGCGTTCCCGCTCCAGCCCGGGAAAGAGGTAGAACGCCGCGCGGTTTTTGACGTAAGAGAGCCCCTCTATCCCGTCCAGCGCCCGGCAGAACCCGTCGCGCTGCCGGCGGAGCCGGCCGCCCGGCAGGATCATTTCCCGGGTATAGTCCGGGTCGGCGAGGGCGGCGGGGAGAACGAGCTGGGAGAGGGTGTTGCCGCACAGGCGCATCGACGCGAGCTTCATCGCCCCGGCGCGGACCTCGTCAAGGACCCCCGCGGGACCGCTGAAGGTCATCCAGCCGCAGCGGAAGCCGCAGACGATATGCGATTTGCTCAGTCCCCCCAGCGTTACGCAGGGCAGATCCGGCGCGAGAGCGGCGAGGGAGAAGAAGGGCGTATCGTCCATCACGAGCCGGTCGTAGATCTCGTCCGCGATCAAAACCAGCCCCCGCCTCCGGGCGAGCGCGGCGATCCCGGAAAGGATCTCCTTCCCGTAGACCGCGCCGGTCGGATTGTTCGGGTTGATCACAAGGATCGCTTTCGTCCTTTTCGTGATCTTTTTCTCCAGGTCGGCAAGGTCGGGCTGCCAGCCGTTTTCGGGGTCGCAGCGGTAAAAGACGGGGACCCCGTCCGCAAGCCGGGCGCAATTGCTCCAAAGACTGTAACAGGGAGAGGGGAGCAGCAGCTCCTCGCCGCTGTCGAGCAGCGCCGCCGTCAAAATCGACGCCGCCTCCGAAACGCCGTTGCAGAGGAAAACGCCGTCCGGGGAGACGTCCGGGATCCCGTTTTCCCGGTGGTAACGGGCAACGGCCTCCCGCGCGTCCCGCATCCCGCGCACGTCGCAGTAGGGGATCGCCTCGTCCAGACGGGAGAGGAGAGCGCCGCGCAGCGACTCCGGGAGAGAAAAGCCGAAGCGCCCGGGGTTGCCGGTGTTCAGCATCAGGACCTCCGTCCCCGCCGCCTTCATGCGGAGCGCCTCCTCGTAGAGGGGGCCGCGGATGTCGGAGCGGATCGGACGGAGCCGGCCGGAAGAGGGAATGTTCACGGGATGGTCGCTCCTTTACGTTTATCAGATAACCGTCCAATCTAAAGTATAACACGCTTTCCCCGCATTTGCAAGACGTCAGAAGAAAGAGAGAAAGGAGAATAAAGGAAAAAAGAGAGCGTCCCCCGGGAAACGGACGGCCGGGCCGGCGCGGGCGCTTTTTTTGCGGGAATTGTCTTGCAAACGGCAAAAAAAACAGGTATACTGAAGAAAAGACGCGGCCGCGCGGACGCTTTGCGCCCGCCAAAAAACGAGGTCCGCTCCGGCGGACCGGAGGAAAAAAGATGAAAACGATGAAAAAGATGAAGAAGAACGTCGCCTTCCTGCTCGCGCTGCTGACCTGCGGCCTTTTCTGCGCCGCCGCTCCTTTCCCCTCCGTGGGAGCGGAGGGGAAGACGACCGTTTACCTTTCCGACGACGGCAGCGACGCCGCCGACGGTCTCTCCGCCAAGATGGCGAAAAAGACGGTCGCCGCCGCCTTCAAACTTCTCTCGACCGGCGGCACGCTCGTCGTCTGCGGCCCCGTCACCCTCGACGGATCCTCCGGCCTGACCCTCCCCAAAACGACGGGGACGGTCACGGTCACTTCCTTCGCGAAGGGGGTCGACTACCGCGTGACGGCGGGCGCCCGCCTGACCGTCAAGGGCTCGGTCTATCTCGGCGGGGCGGCCGTTTTTGAGGCGCTGGAGATCCGGGGCGAGAGCGCGCCGCGCCTCTACGGCCGCGGGCACGACCTCACCTTTGAAAGCGATCTCACCGTGACCGGCACCGCGCCGACGGTCTTCGGCGGTACCTACGGCGGCGCGGTCTCGTCCGCCGCCGCCTGCACCTTCTCCGGCTATTCGATCACCGTGAAAAGCGGCAAGTGGGGCGGCGTATACGGCGGCAACTACCGCGATTCCGGCAGCCAGCCCTGCGGGACGGTCGGGGACGTCAGCATTTCCGTCTCCGGGGCGACCGTGACCGGCACCTCCACCCTCGGCGCCGTCGCGGGCGCGACCTTCTGCGGGCTCGACGGGGACGTTTCGATCCGCATCGAGGAGGGCGCCGTGATCCAGAACGGGATCTACGCCGTCAGCCGCAAGGGAAACAACGCCACCCAGAACCAGCCGGTCTACGACGGCAGCGCAAAGATCGCGATCGTCGGCGGCAAGCTCTCCTCCGCGCCGGTCGCGGCGGTGAAGGAGCCGGATTCCGGCTCTCTTCTCGGAGATTTTACGCTCTTCGTTTTGAACGCGACCCTCTCCGACAACTCCTCCCCCCTCTCGGCGGAGGGGGTACTCGGGCAGGCGTCCGTCAGAATCGACAGCGAAGCGTACGCGGCCCGGCTCCGGGGCTTCCCCCCGACCTACTATCTCTCCGGAAAGGGGAAGGCGGGCAACTCCGGCCTTTCCCCCGAGTCGCCTCTCTCCTTCTCCGAAGCGGTGAAAAAGATCCCCGCGGGGACGGAGCGCGCCGTCTTTTATCTCGACGGCGCCGTCGAGGCCGACCTCTCCCTCCTCCCGGCGATCGGCGAGGCGGCGTTTTCCGGCGGCGCTCTCTCGCTGAAGGGAGAGCAGTCCCTTTCCTGCGCGCTCACCGTGGATTCAGCGGTCGAAGCGGAGAACGCCGTCCTGCTGATGAACGGCCATTCCCTCACGATGGGGACGCTGGCGTTCGTTACCGGCTCTCTCTCGGTCGACGGGGGCGAGTCGGAGGAGGGCCACACGATCCTTCTGCGCTACGGCAATTACGAGAGCGTGAAGGGCGGCCGCTCGAAGAGCGGGACCGTCACCGTCGCGCTGATCGAGCGGGAGGGCGTTACCTTTGACAGAGCGATCCCGGCGGACGCGCACCTCCTCAACGTGAAGACCCTGTGCGGCGCCTCCGGCGAAAAGACCGGCGGCAGCGTCTCCCTCATTTTGTCCGGCGCCGGCGTCGGCGACCTCACGCTCACGGAAAACGGCGCCGCCGGCTCGGTCGGCCTCGCCGCCTTTTCCTCCGCGCTCCCCGCTCAGGTCAGGGCGGGCGGTCCGGTCGGCGGCGACTTCGGCGTTCTTCTCTCCAAAACGGAAACGTCGGTCGGCGTCCCCGAGGTCGCGGGAGGGAAGTTCTCCTCCGGTGTCTCTCTTGACGGCTTTACCGATCTCGGCGCCGTCGCCTTTGTGGGGGTCCCCCTTGACAAATCCGATCTGCACTTCCTCTCGGACGTCTCCGACCCCCGCTCGCCGAAACAGGACTTTTCCGGTCTGTCCGATACCTCGGTCGTTCTCCTCGGGCAGGTCGACCTGCGCGACGCGCTCACCGTGAACCTCGGCTCCGGGCGCCGCTTCTTCGGCGGCTCCTTCTGCTGCGTCGATTACGCCGCCGTCTTCGGCTCGCACCTCCGGCTCTCCTCCGTCCTCTCCTTTGCGGGCGAGGGGGAGACCGAGATCGCGGATCTCGCGATCACCGCGCGGGAAAAGAGCGGCGTCTGGATCGCCTGCGGCGGCCGCAAAACGACCGTCCGGGCGAGCGTGACCTGCCCCCTGCTCCCCGACAGTCTCTATTTCGCCTACCCCTCGCTCTGCGGCGGGACCGCCACGGCGAAGGGCGGGGAAAAGGGCGCTTCCCTCACCGTGGAGGGCGGCGACTGGGCAAGCGTCTACGGCGGCAACGCCCGCCTGACCTCCTCCGCTCCCGACCGCAAGGCGGCGGGGGACGTCTCCCTCACGATCACCGGCGGGCGTTTCCACGGCCTTGTCGCCGGCAACGGGCAGAACTCCCTCGAAGGGAACGCGGCCGTTCTGATCACCGGCGGGATCTTTGAGTGCAGCGTCTGCGGTATGGCGGCGGCCTCCCCCGCCGTCGGGCAGTCCGTTTCGGTCACGGGCGACGTTTCGGTGAAGATCGGGGGCGGCGCCTTCCGCGGGGATCTGCTCGCCTTTGAAGCGGACGGCGACGTCAAGTTCAAAGGCAAATACGCTCTCTCCCTCCTCGGCGGGGATCTCACCCGCGCGGGCGTGATCCGCGGCGTGGAGAAAAATCTCTACTATTCCAAAAAGCTCTGCTCCGACTCGCTGGAGATCGCGGCGTCCCTCAAGGCGGACGACGAGCTCTCCGGCCGGATCGAGTTTGAAAACCCCATCGCCTCCTACGCCGACCCCTCCGTCTACTATCACGACGGCTGGTATTACTATTCCTACGCAAAAGACTATAACGGCAAGCCCGGGCTCTGGATGACCCGCGCGGCCAACCTCCCCGACCTGTCCGCTACCACGCCGCTGCTCGTCTGGAGCGCCGCGGTCACGGGGCAGGGCGCGGAGATCACAAGTCTCTGGGCGCCGCAGATCTACTTCCTTGACGGCAAGTGGTACATCTACTGCACCTGTTCCGACTCCGCCGATTCCGAGATCCGACACCCCTACGTCTGGGAAGGGAAGGGCGCGGACCCCTACGACGGCTTTACCTTCAAGGGCATCGTCGCCAATTACGACGAGGAGGTCTACGCCTACCTCTCCCCCCGCATCATCGACTACGGCGGCACGCGCTACCTGGTGTGCGGCGGCTTCTTCCGCAAGTCCGACCGCATCGTCGGCACGCTGCACCGCCAGAGTCTCTTTATGGGAGAACTGGAAAGCCCCACCGCCTTCAAAGCGGGGACGAAGATGGTCCAGATCTCCACCGTAACGACCTCCTGGGAGGGGCAGGGGAGCAACGTGATGATCCAGGAAGGCCCCTTCCCGATCTACTCGCCGGACGGGCAGCTCTGGCTCGCCTACGCCGCCAACCAGACCTACACGGACGCCTACTGCACCGGGCTGCTCCGCTTCAAGGGCTCGGCCTCGGATAAGCTCACCGACGCCTCCCTCTGGGAAAAACAGCCGAAACCCATCCATCAGAAAAACACGGTCGCGGGGATCTACTCGCCCGGCGCGATGGTCTTTACCACCTCCCCGGACGGGACGGAGATCTGGGCGGTCTACCACGCCAAGTTCCGCTCCGGCCTCGGTTACTCCTACCGGCTGCTCTTCGCGCAGCCCGTGCGCTTTGAAAACGGCGTTCCCGCGCTCGATCCGCCGCAGGCCGCCGGCACCGTCCTTACCTTCCCGCTCAACTCCCGCTCCCTCGCCTCCCGCATCGGCTCCTTTGACAGCGTCGTTACCGTCGGCGAGCCGGAACCCCCGGAAACCCTCCCGCCGGAAACGGAAGAGGTCCCGGGCGGGCAGGGCGGCTCCTCTCCCCTCCTCCCGATCCTTGTGATCGCGGGCGCGGCGGCGCTCGGCGCGCTCATCGGCGTCCTCATCCTCCGCGCCGGGAAAAAGAAGGAAGAAAACGGCAATCAGAAAGGTTGACAGTATGCTCGAAGACGGAAAGATCTATCTCGGACTCTCCAAAGACGACCCGGAGAAAAAAGTGTACCTCCGCCTCCCGCAGGCAAACCGCCACGGGCTGATCGCGGGCGCGAGCGGCACCGGCAAGACCGTTACGATGAAGGTGCTGGCGGAGTCCTTCTCCGCCGCCGGCGTCCCCGTTTTCCTCTGCGACGTCAAGGGGGACGTTTCCGGCATCTGCGAGAAGGGGAAGGACAGCGAGGGGATGCAGAAGCGGATCGACCGCTTCGGCATCCGCGATACCTTCTCCTACCGCGCCTACCCCACCGTGTTCTACGATCTCTACGGCAAGGGCGGCCACCAGATCCGCACCACCGTTTCCGATCTCGGACCGGCGCTGCTCGCCCGGATCCTCGACCTGACCGACGTGCAGGAGGGGGTCCTTGAGATCGTCTTCCGCATCGCGGACGAGCAGGGGCTGAAGATCCTCGATCTCAAGGATCTGCGCGCCATGCTCGCCTACGTGTCCGAGCGCCGGGAGGAATACACCCTCACCTACGGCAATATCGCCCCGCAGAGCGTCGGCGCCATCCTGCGCGCCCTGCTGCCGCTCGAGAAGGAGGGCGGGGACCGGTTCTTCGGCGAGCCCGCCTTTGATATCCTCGACTGGATCCGCACGGCGGAGGACGGCCGCGGGTACGTGAGCGTCCTCCACTGCGTGGAAACGGTCCGCCACCCCCGCCTCTACGCGATCTTCCTGCTCTGGATGCTCGCGGAGCTCTTTGAGGTCCTGCCCGAGGAGGGCGACCCCGAAAAGCCGAAGCTCGTCTTCTTCTTCGACGAGGCGCACCTGCTCTTCTCCGACGCGCCGAAAGCCCTGATCTCCCAGATCGAGCAGACCGTCAAGCTGATCCGCTCGAAGGGCGTGGGGATCTACTTTGTCACCCAGAGCCCCTCCGATATCCCGGATACCGTCCTTGCCCAGCTCTCCAACCGCGTCCAGCACGCGCTCCGCGCCTATACCCCCGCGGAACAGAAGGCCGTCCGCACCGCCGCGCAGACCTTCCGCGCCAACCCCGCCTTCTCCTCCGAGGAGGCGATCATGACCCTCGGCACGGGCGAAGCGCTCGTCTCCTGCCTCGACGAAAAGGGCGTTCCCTCCGTCGTGGAGCGGACCGCGATCCTCTGCCCCGAAAGTCTCATGGCGCCCGCCTCCGCCACCGCCCGCCGGGCGGCGGAGCTCCGCTCCCCCGTCGGCGATAAGTACGATACCGCCGTCGACCGGGAGAGCGCCTACGAGATCCTCACCGGCCGCGCCTCCGACGCCGCCGCCGAACGGGAAAAACAAAAGGCCGAGGAGGAAAAGAAAAAGGCGGAGGAAGCCGCCGCCAAAGCCGGGGAAAAGGAAAAAGAGAAAAAGGAAAAGGAAGCCGAAAAAAAGAAAAAAGCGGACGAAAAACGCGCCGAAAAACGCCGCGATAAGATCGAATCCCAGCTCATCCGCGCCGGCGGCTCCCTCCTCTCCAGAGGATTGTTGAAAATATTGAAGAAGCTGTAAATCTTCCTTTTCTGGAGAAAAGGACCTGCTTTTCTGAAGAAAAGTAGGCAAAAGACTTTTTGAAAAGGGATAAATGGAAAGTCAGCGGACTCAAAGCAAAAGAGATACGAAAGCCGACCCGGTAAGCGTGGGTCGGCTTTCTGTTTTGGCATAGCGGCAGGAGCAAGCCCCTGCCCTACATAGGGGATACGCACCCTCTTTTTATGTAGGGCGGGGGTTTATCTCCCGCCGCTTTTTCTTTTTGTAACTGTCACCCGCCGCAAAGCGGCGGATTTCATCGCTCGCAGAGCGATTTCATCCACCCGGAGGGTGGATATCATCCGCCGGAGGCGGATCTCGTTGCCGCGCGTCGTCAGGAGCGCGGCTCTGTTGGCTCCCTTGTGTAAAGGGAGCTGTCAGCGGAGCTGACTGAAGGATTGTAAAA
>CAMKAU010000047.1 GCA_946410595.1 uncultured Clostridia bacterium | reverse complement strand
CGACGGTGTTCTCCCCCGTGAGGTAGGTGGCGATATGGTCGGGGTAGGTGATGCAGACGTTCGGGGTCGTGCCGGTGGCGAGGTTGGTGATCACGTCGTTGTAGATCTGCCCGTAGTCGGTGTAAAGCCGGAGATTGACCCTGATCGCGGGGTAGAGCGCCTCGAAATCCGCGATCGCTTTGGCGTAGATCTCCGTCTGCGTTTTGTTGGTGTCGTTTTTCGCCCAGAAGACGATCTCCCGGGGGGTATCGGCGTCAAACTCCGCCGGGATCTCGAACGCGCCGGTATGGCGGGAGCCGTGGCAGGAGAGAAGCGCCGGGAACAGCAGCGCGGCGAGCAGGGCGAGAGCGAGGATCCGTTTTTTCATCCCTTCAGCCCTCCTCGCGACACGCCCTCCATCACCTTGCGCCGGAAGACGAGAAAGAGAACAACGAGCGGAACGGAAATGACGACGACCGCCGCCATCATCGCGGGGACGTTTTCGCGGCCGAAGCCGTTTTCCCTTATCTCCTGGATCCCGTTGGAAACGAGGAAGTAGCGCTCGTCGTCGGTGATCAGGCGGGGCCAGACGTAGGCGTTCCAGCATTCGATGATCTTCAGGATCGCCACGGTAACGAGGGTGGGGCGGCACATCGGGATCATCACGCGGAAGAGATAACGCAGGTCGGTGGTCCCGTCCACCTTGGCGGCGTAATAGAGATCGTCCGGGATCTGGGCAAAGTTCTCCCGCAAAAGGTAGATATAAAAGACCGAGGTAACGGAGGGGAGGATCAGCCCGGTGAAGGTGTTGCGCAGACCGAGGTCGGTGACCGTGACGAAGTTGGTGATCACGACCAGCTCGTTCGGGATCATCATCAGCGCGAGAAAGAGCGTGAAGACCAGGTCCCGGCCGCGGAAGCGGAGCCGGGCGAAGGCGAACGCCGCCAGCGTGATCACGGCGAGCATCAGCGCGGTCGTCACGGCGGTAAAGATCAGGGTGTTGAGAAAGTAGCGCCCGAGCGAAACGGCGGTAAAGGCGTCCCGGTAGTTTTGCAGGGTGGGCGTGAGGGTATAGAACTTCGGGATATATTCGGCGTTGTAGGACCCGTAGCTTTTCACGGAGGTAAGGATCATCCAGTAAAAAGGAAAGAGGACGATCAGCGCCCAGAGGGTGAGGAAAAAGCCGACAAGGATCCCGGAAACGCCGGTCTTTTTTTCCGTTTTCCGCGCGGCGGAGGCGGTCTTTTCGATCTGTTTCATGTCGCCTCCTTAATAATGCGCGTGCTTTTTGCTGATCAGCAGGTTGACGCAGGTCACGGTGAGGACGACCGCAAAGAGGAGGATCGCCGCGGCGGACGCGTAGGAGGGGTAGCCGCCGCTGTTGCCGTACAGCATATCGTAAACGTACCCGACGATGGTGTTCATCCCCGCGGCGTTGAGATCGACCCCGAACAGGGCGACCGCGTCGCTGTACGCCTTGAAGGCGCCGATGAAGCCGGTGACGATCAGATAGAACACGGTGGGGGAGATCAGGGGCAGGGTGATGCGGGCAAACACGCGGGAGCGGGAGGCGCCGTCGAGTTTGGCGGCGTTATAATAGGCGGGATTGACCGAGGCGAGGGCGCTTGTGAGGATGAGGATCTTGAAGGGGAGGACGATCCAGACGACGTAGAAGCAAAGCACGAACATCTTCGCCCAGTAGGGACCGTTGATAAAGTCCACCGTGTTCCCGCCGAACAGTCGGATGAGGAGATTGACCAGCCCGTCGCTGTACGGCGTCGGCTTGAAGAGGATCATAAAAACGAGCCCGACGGCGAGGGTGTTCGTTACGTAAGGGAGAAAATACACCGTCTGATAGAGGCCGCGCAGTTTTTTGAGCGAGGAAAGCCCGAGCGAGATGAAAAGCGCGAGACCCGTGGAAAGCGGAACGGTGATCGCGACGAGCAGGACGGTGTTTTTGAGCGCCTGGAGAAAGTAGGGATCGCGCAGAACGTAGGAATAGTTATAAAGCCCCACGCCCGTGTAGGTCTGCGAGGCGGAGTGATACCCCTCCTCGAAGGAATAGATAAACACGTCGACGAGAGGGTAAACCAGAAAAAAACCGAGAAAAAGGATCGCGGGCAGCAGATAGAGCCAGCCTTTTCGGTTGTTTCGTTCCATATCATGTCTTCCTTTGTGCGCGTCGGTACGCTTTTATTGTAGCCCCTCCGCCTTTTTTTGTCAACAAAACGCACCCCCTTTTTTTCATTTTTCCACTTTACAGAAGGAGAAAAACGTGGTATCCTTTTCTTGTATTTTCGGCACTTTGCCAAAAGCGAAAAAGGAAACCGCGATGAAAGTTACGCTTGAACATCTGACCAAGATCTTCCCCTCCCGCAAAAAAGGAGGGGCTGACGTTACGGCGGTCAGCGACTTTACCTTCGATATGCCGGACGGAAAGCTGATCGCCCTGCTCGGCCCCTCCGGCTGCGGGAAAAGCACCGTCCTCAATCTGATCTGCGGGCTCGAAAAACCGAGCGCCGGCCGGATCTTCTTCGACGGAGAGGACGTGACCGACCTCCCGCCCGAGCGGCGCGGCGTGGGGATGGTGTTCCAGCAGTACGCGCTCTACCCGCACATGACCGTGCGGCAGAATATCCTCTTCCCGCTGGAAAACCTCCGGGGAGCGGAAAAACTTTCCAAAGAGGAAATGCTCGCGCGGGTCGGCAAGGCCGCCCGGCTCGTGCAGATCGAAGAACTGCTTGACCGCAAGCCGGGCGAAATGTCCGGCGGCCAGCAGCAGCGGGTGGCGATCGCCCGGGCGCTTGTGAAAACGCCGCGCATTCTTCTGCTCGACGAGCCGCTCTCCAACCTCGACGCGCGCCTGCGCCTGCAGACGCGGGAGGAAATCAGCCGCATCCAGCGGGAAACGGCGATCACGACCGTCTTCGTCACCCACGACCAGGAGGAGGCGATGAGCATCTCCGATCTGATCGCGGTGATGGACAAGGGCGTCGTCCAGCAGATCGGCCGTCCGCAGGACGTGTACGACTCGCCCGTCAATCTCTTTGTCGCCAAATTCCTCGGCACGCCGCCGATCAACGTCTTTGACGGCTCGGTCCAAAACGGAACGCTTTTCATCGGAGAAGACCCCGTCCTGCCGGCCGCCGGCGCGCCGGACGGGGACGTTACCGTCGGGATCCGGCCGGAGGGCTTTTCCCCCGACGGGGCGGGACCGCTTTGCTGCCGCTTTATCGGCGTGAACGTGATGGGACGCGATCTTTCCGTGATCTCCTCCCACCCCGCCGCCTCCTCCAACATCCGCGCGATCATTTCCTCCGAGAGCCGGATCGACCCCGCGGCGGAGACCGTCCGTTTTTCCCTCAAAAAAAACAAGGTCTTCCTCTTTGACCGGAAAACCGGCGGGCGGATCTTCTTCTCCTGATCCGCAAAAAAACGCAAAAAAACGATACCGGACTGCCGCGGCAGTCCGGTATTTTCGTTCGTTTTTCCGGGGAGAAAAAGGCGGTTTTTCAGAGGATCTCCGCCGAGGAGCCGGAGAAACGGAACGCGCTCTCGTAGCAGGCGCGGACCGCTTCGGTAAAGAGAGAAACGTCCGCGGCGGCCGCCGTTTCGTAGGCGGAGTGCATCGCGAGCTGGGCGATCCCGATATCCGCGGCGCTGACCGGGGTCTTTGCCGCGGCGATATTGCCGAGGGTGGCGCCGCCCGGCTGATCGGGGCGGTTCGCGTAGTGCTGGACGGGGATCCCGCGGCGGCGGCAGACCTCCAGAAAGAGCGCGGCGGAGAGCCCGTCTGTCGCGTAGCGCGGGGAATGCTTGACGACCGGACCGCCGCCGAGGACCGGCGCTTCGCTGCGGTCGGCCAGCTCCGGCCGGTTGGGGTGCTTTGCGTGGCCGTTATCGCAGGAGAGCATCAGAGAGGAGGCGAGCAGGCGGGGAAGCGGAACGCCGTACGCCGCGGCGATCCGGGACAGCGCCTCCGGCAGAAACGCGCTCGCGGCGCCCTGCTTCGTCTCCGAGCCGATCTCCTCGTTATCGAAGACGGCGAAAACGGGAACGGAGGCGGCGGGCTTTGCCGTGAGAAAGGCGTCAAGACAGGTGTAAACGCAGGCAAGATCGTCGAGCCGCGGGGCGGAAATGAACTCGTTTTTCGCGCCCCAGACGGTCCCCGGACGGGAGTTATAAAGGATGAGATCGGTCGATACGATCTCCTCCGGCGCGCAGCCCGCCTCGCGGGCGAGCGCCTCCCGGAAGGAGCCGGCGGAGGAGGAAAGACCGTAAAGCGGGATCAGATCCCGCGCGGGATCGGCCTTCGCGCCGTTGTTTGCCTCGCGGTTGAGGTGGATGGCAACGCGGGGGATGAGCGCCGTATCGCGCCGGAAGTCGACAAGCCGCGCCTCCACGCCGCGCCCGGTGCGGCAGAGGACCCGCCCGGCGACCGAGAGCGGGAGATCGAGCCAGCTTTCATTCAGCATCCCGCCGTAGCGCTCGGCGGACAGACTGAGATAGGGGCCGCCCGGCAGCTCCGCCGCGTCCCGGAGGCGGAAGCAGGGGGAGTCCGCGTGCGCGGCGGCGATCACAAATCCCTCCGGCGTCTCTTTTGGCAGGCGGAACGCAAGGAGAGCGGAAGCGTGGAGGGGGAGGTAGTAGGATTTGCCGGGAAGAAGAGTCTCCCCCGCTTCCTCGTACCCCTCCTCCTCCAGCCGCGCGCGGATGCGGGCGGCCGCGTGATAAGCGGTGGGCGTTGTGGCGATCTCGCCGAAGAGTTCTTCTATCGTCAAAGCAGATCATCCTTTCGCTTTTTTCTGTATTCTATCATTCTTTTTCCGGAAAATCAAGTTTCGCCGCAATTTGTCCGGCAGAAACTTGCATTTTAGCCGGATCTGTGGCACAATAAGGACAGAAAAACAAAAGGAGATGATCGGATGGAACGTTACCTGATCGCGGTGGATCTGCAAAACGACTTTATCACGGGCGCCCTCGGCTCGCCGGAGGCAAAAGCGATCCTGCCCGCGGCGCGGGAAAAGATCCTCGCCCACAAGGGGCCGGTGATCTTTACGCGGGACACGCACGCGCCCGACTACCTCGCCACGCAGGAGGGGCGGCTCCTCCCCGTCGTGCATTGTGTGAAAGGCACGCCCGGCTGGGAGATCGCGCCGGAGCTGGCCGACCTCGTTGAAAAAAAGAACGCCCTCGTCTTTGACAAAACGACCTTCGGCTCCACCGCGCTCGCCGCCTACCTGCGGGAGCGGGAAAAGGAGATCGGAGAAGTGGAGCTGATCGGCCTCTGCACCGACATCTGCGTCGTCTCCAACGCCCTGACGGTCAAGGCGTTTCTGCCCGAGACGCCGATCTCGGTGGACGCGCGCTGCTGCGCCGGCGTCACGCCGGAAAAACACGCGGCGGCGCTGGAAACGATGAGAAGCTGCCAGATCGCCGTGCGGGAATAACAGAGGAGACCGACGATGAAGAAAACGATCTACGACGCCCGCAACATCGGGATGATGATGGATCTTTACGAGCTGACGATGGCGAACGGCTATTTTTTGCAGGAAGAAGAAAAAAAGCGCGTCGCCTTCGACGTCTTTTTCCGCAAAAACCCGGAGGGCGGCGGCT
The DNA here is from genome assembly GCA_946410595.1 of uncultured Clostridia bacterium. Taxonomy (GTDB): domain Bacteria; phylum Bacillota; class Clostridia; order Oscillospirales; family CAG-272; genus RUG12395. Next base: position 10,985 of record CAMKAU010000047.1, on the reverse strand, counting down.
TTTCCGTTTTTGCGGGGCTGGAGCAGGCGCTCCAGTATCTCGAGGGGCTGCGTTTTGCCCCGGAGGATATCGCGTATCTGCGCTCGCTCGGGCTTTTTGACGCGCGGTTTCTCGACTATCTCGCGGACTTCTCCTTCACGGGGGACGTTTACGCCTTCCCCGAGGGGACGGTAGCATACCCCGGCGAGCCGATCCTCACGGTCGCGGCGGACCTCGTGCAGGCGCAGATCGTGGAAACGGAGCTGCTGGCGCAGATCAACCACCAGAGTCTGATCGCCACCAAGGCGAACCGCATCGTCCGCGCCGCGGCGGGACGCGCGGTCTCCGACTTCGGCGCCCGCCGCGCCCACAACAACGACGCGGCGATCTACGGCGCCCGCGCCTGCTATATCGGGGGCGTGGCCGGCACCGCGACGGTCGCGGCGGGGCAGGACTTCGGCATTCCCGTCAGCGGGACGATGGCGCACAGCTGGGTGATGTTCTACAAGGACGAGCTGACCGCCTTTACCCGGTTTGCGGAATGCTATCCGCAGAACTGCATCCTGCTCGTCGATACCTACGACGCGCTGCGTTCCGGCGTGCCGAACGCGATCCGCGTTTTCCGCTCTCTCCGGGAAAAGGGGCTGCTCACCAGCGCCTACGGGATCCGGCTCGACTCGGGCGACCTCGCCTACCTCTCCCGCAAAGCGAGAAAGATGCTCGACGAAACCGGCTTTACCGACGCAAAAATCGTCGTCAGCAATTCGCTTGACGAATACACGATCCGCTCGATCCTCGAACAGGGCGGGAAGATCGACGCCTTCGGCGTCGGCGAGCGGATGATCACCTCCAAGAGCGATCCCGTCTTCGGCGCGGTCTACAAGCTCTGCGCCGTGGAGGAAAACGGCGTGATGCAGCCGCGGATCAAGATCTCCGAAAACGCGGAAAAGGTAACCAATCCCGGCTTCAAGCAGGTCTTCCGCGCCTACGGGCCGGACGGCCACAGCATCGCGGACGTGCTGGCGCGGCAGGGCGAGCGGCCGGAAACGCTCGAATGGCTCGTCGACCCCGAAAAACCGTGGAAAAAGATCTCCACCGAGGGGATGACCTTCCGCCTCCTGCAAAAAAAGGTGATGGAAGGCGGCCGCCGTACCGAGGCGCCGGAGGAGATCGGCGCGATCCGCGAGCGGCTCGCGCGGCAGCTGGAGACCGAGGTGTGGGAGGAGGAGCAGCGCTTTGAGAACCCGCACCGCCACTATCTGGACATGACCCCCGCCTACTACCGGGAAAAGATGAAGCTGCTGGAGGAAAAAGCATGACGAAAACAGAAGCGGAAGCGATCCGGGACGTTCTCGTCCGGATGATCCGTTCCTTTCTTGACGAAACGGGCTCTCCCCGCGCCGTCCTCGGCGTATCCGGCGGCAAGGACAGCTCGGTCGCCGCGGCGCTCTGCGCGCGGGCCGTCGGGCCGGAAAACGTCCTCGGCGTGATGCTGCCGGACGGCGCGCAGTCCGATCTCGACGACTCGAGAGAGCTCTGCCGCGCCCTCGGCATCCGGGCGGTCACGGTGAATATCGGAGAGATCCACGCCGCGCTGCGGGCGGCCGCCCTGCCGGCGCTGAGCGAAGAAGAACGCGCCGCCGGGAGAGAACGGGAAAGCGATATCAACGTACCGCCGCGCCTGCGGATGACGGTACTGCGCTATCTCGCGCAGGCGACCGGTTCCCTTCTCTGCGGGACGGGCAACCTCTCCGAGCGGACGGTCGGCTACTGCACCAAGGACGGGGACACGAGCTGCGACTTCAACCCCCTCGGCGCCCTGACGAGCAAGGAGGTCGTTACAATCGGCCTCGCCCTCCCCGAGCTGCCCGAGCGGCTCGTGCGCAAAGCGCCGAGCGACGGGCTCTCCGGCCAAACGGACGAGGAGCGTCTCGGCGTCAGCTACGAAGCGATCCACGCCTACATCCGCGCCGGCTCTTCGGGCGAGGGAGCCGCCGACAGGATCATCCGGCAAAAGGAACGTGCGAGCGCCCACAAGCGCCGCCTGCCCCCGATCGCCGATCCCTTCGCGGAGAAATGGATATGAAAGAGATCGGGCTGCTCGGCGGGACCTTCGACCCGATCCACGCGGGGCATCTCTTTCTCGGGGACCGGGCGGCAAAGGCGCTCTCCCTCGACGAGGTGTGGTATCTCCCCGCGGGGGACCCCTACTTCAAAACGGAGCGCGGCGTCTCCCCGGCGGAGGCGCGGCTGGAGATGGTCCGCCTTGCTCTCGAGGGGCAAAAAGACCGGCGGGTCTGCGATCTTGAGGTCCGCCGCGGCGGGCGCACCTACACCTGCGAAACGCTGGAGGAGCTCTGCCGGCTTTACCCCGACTGCCGCTTTACCTTCCTTGTCGGAGGGGACTGCCTCTCCGAGCTCTCCCGCTGGAAGGACCCGGAGCGGATCCTGGCCGCCGCGCGCGTCGCCGTTCTCTCCCGTAAAGGGCGGGATCTCACCCGCCTGCGAAAAGAAGCGAACGCCCTCTCCCGCCGCTTCGGCGGAGAGGTGACCGTGATCCCGGCGCCCGCCCTCGCGCTCTCCTCCACCGAGCTGCGCGAGCGGGTCAAAGCGGGTCTTTCCCTCCGGGGGCTGACCCCGGAGAAGGTCGAGCGGTTTATCCTTGAAAACGGACTGTACCGGTAAAAGGAAAACGCGGGAAACCGCGTTTTCCTTTTACCGCCGCGCGACGGTCGAAAAATACAAAGAAAAAAGGCGAAAAAACCCTTTTCTTTTTTTTCGCGGCGGTGTATGATAGAGGCAATCCGACAAGAAAGGATCCCACGATGAAAACGAGACTGATTTCCTTTTTCCTCATTTTCTCTCTGCTCCTCCCCGCCGCCTGCCTCTCCGCCTGCCGGACGCAGGATACCCCGGCGGAGACCTCCCCGGCGGAAACGGCGGCGGAGACGGAGCCCGATTCTATCACGACAGGAGCTGACGATATGAACACACCGAAAGCAGTCCTCGACGGCATCACCCCGTCGGACGGCAAGAAGATCCGCATCGCCTTCCTCGGCGACAGCATCACCGAGGGGACCGGGACGAGCAGCCCGAAAACGGAAAGCTACCCCGCCCAGCTCGCCAAGCTGCTCGGCAGCCAGTACGTCGTCGGCAATTTCGGCAAGGCGGGCGCCTACGTCCTGGAGGTGGAAAACCCCTACAACGTCAAAAAGGACCGCCCCGACCTCTCCTACCGCAACACCCAGCAGTACAAGGACAGCCTGACCTTCGGCGCCGACGTCGTGATCATCCTCCTCGGCTGCAACGATATCCGCAGTATGTCCTGCGAGGAAGCGAAGCGGGACCTCAAGGACGGTCTCGTCTCCCTCGGGCGGGAATACGCCGCGCTGCCGACCGTGCAAAAGGTCTTTTTTGCCACCCACATCCGCACGACGAACGTAACGACCATCCTCCAGCTCAGCGACGGCAGAGTGCAGGAGATCGAGCGCGCCGCCGCAGAGGAATGCGGCTTTGAGGTGATCGACACGTTTGAGATGACGCGCGAGTACTTCAACGTAATGATGCATCATAACAATGACCGCGTCCATCCGAACAAGGAGCAGTACGGCGAGATGGCGCGCGTCTTTTACGCCGCGCTTCTCGGAGAGCCCTTTACCCCGACCGTCCCCGCCCTCTCGGAGAGCGGCGTCGTCTATCTCGGCGGCGCGGCGGCGAAGGGCGACGGCTCCTCCCCCTCCTCGCCCGTCAACACGCTCGCGAAGGCCGTCGGCCTTTTGCGGGAGGACGGCGGCACCGTGGTCGTCTGCGAGCCGAACTCCCTTACCTACGAAACGCATCTGCCGAAAACGAAAAAGCCAATCACCGTCACCTCCGTCTACGGCGGCGCCGACTACCGGGAAACGGCGGGCGCCCGCCTCGGCCTTGCCAAAAACCTCTACCTCTACGGGGACTACACCTTTGAAGAGATCGAGCTGCGCTCGGAGATGTCCAGCCCCATCCTGGTCTGCAACTATCACAACGTGACCTTCGGCGCGGATATCAAAAACACCCTTTCGCAGGGCGTGACCACCTATCCCCTGCTCGTCGCCGGGTACAATCTCGGTCTCGGCGGCGTGCCCGCCGAGGACGTCAGTCTTTACGGGAGCTGCGAGATCACCGTAAACGGCGGCTCCTGGGCGTATATCCGCTGCGGCAACCGCCGCTATGACGACAGCTTCCCGATCGGAACGGTGGGCAAGGACGCCCGGCTGACCGTGACGGTGAACGGCGGGACTTTCTTCAATTCCTCCGGCTCTTATCTCACCGCCGCCTCGGGGATGAACTCGGTGGAGGGCGTCTCCGAGCTCGTGATCAACGGCGGGATCTTCAAGGGTCCGATCTACGCCGTCGGCAAGGTCTCCAACGCCCTGACCGGCCCCGCAGGGACCGTTTCCGGCCGCGTGAGCATCACGGTAACGGGCGGTACCTTTGCCGGCGCCTTTAACGCCGTGCAGGACAAAACGGCGAACGTGACCGGAGAAGTCACGATCACCCTCCCCGCTTCCCTCTCCGCAAAAGCGAGAGGGGCTTTCACGAAGAAGACCGTAACCGAATAAAAACGCCGCCCGGCGGGTTTTGTCCGGGCGGCAGAAAGGAAGGAGCCGACCGCGGTCGGCTCCTTCTTTTTATTTCGTTTTCAGGATCAGGCAGGCGGATAAGAGCCCGTCGGCGGTGGCGGTGATCACCCGCTCCCCTTCCCCTTCTTCAAGCCGGACGGCGGCGGTGATCCGCCCCGCCCGCATCCGGCGCGCCGTGTCGGTAAGCGGCGTATGGTCGGAGATGTCCGAGCCGGTCGAAACGATCCGGCAGGGGCCCTCGGCGGCGAAGGCGACGGTCGGCGCGGCGGGATGGACCTCCCGCCCCTCCCGGTCGGCGACGAAGCAGGTCACAAGCGCGCAGTCCTCGCCGTTTGCCCGGACGTCCTCCGTTTCCTGCCGCAAAACGAGCCGGTACGGCTCGCCCGCGGTCTCGCGCCGCTCGCGCAGCGCTTCCTTCCCTTCCCGAAAGGCGGCCGCCTCCAGCGTTCCCGGCTCGAAGGGAACGGACCAGACGGCGCTCTCAAAACGCTCCGGCGTTTGCCGCCCGAGCGAACGGCCGTTCAAAAACAGCTCGACCTCCGGGCAGTTGGTATATACGACGACGCGGATCTCCCGGCCTTCCATCCCCCGCCAGTCCCAATGCGGGAGGAGGTGGAGCGCCGGCTCCTCCGAGAAAAGCGCTTTGTTCTGATAAAAGGCGTCCTTTTTCTGCATAAAGAGGTCGACCGCCCCGCTCTGCGAGCAGAGCCGCGGCCACTCCGCCTCCCCGCGGTGCTCAAAGGCGATCCACTGATAGGAGCCGATCACGTAGGGGCGGGCGGCGAGGGTTTTACGCGTGGAGGCGCGGCTGCGGAAGTAGGTCCCCGTGTCCCGGTCCCAGGCGGGGAGGTAAGCGCGGGTCGGATCCTCTCCGGCGTAGTGCCCGCGCGTGGTGCCCGTGGCGCAGCACTCGGAGGCGAGGATCGGCTTGTCGGGGTAGCGCTCGCGGACCGTTTCGTAGTCGTCAAGGCAGTAGTTGATCCCGATCACGTCGCAGAGATCGAAGACGCGGCAGTCCTTCGGCCGGTTGACCGCCGCGGTGATCAGGCGGGTATCGTCGAGGGAACGGATCTTTTGGCGCAGGGCGGTAAAGACCCGGCGCCCCGGCTCGGTCGTGTGGTGGCGCTCCTCGTTGCCGATCCCCCAGAAAAAGACGGACGGGCGGTTGCGGTCCCGGCGCACGAGCGCCTCGGTCTGGCGCATCCCCTCCTCGGAGGATTCGTACCACCGCGCCTCGTCGTAGACGATAAAGCCCGCTTCGTCGAGCGCCTCCATCAGCGCTTCCGGCTGCATATAGTGGGAGGCGCGGTAGGCGTTGGCGCCCATTTCCTTCATCAAAGCGACCCGGTAGCGGTGGATATTATCCGGCACCGCGCGGCCGAACAGCCCGCAGTCGGTATGCCCGCAGAGGCCCTTGATCTCGATCCTTTTCCCGTTGACGGAGAAGCCGTTTTCCGGATCGGCGGAAAACCAGCGGAAGCCGAACTTCGTTTCCGCCGTGTCGGAGAACCCCTCTTCCGTTTCCACGACCGTGCGGCAGAGGCAGCGGCGCGGGCTCTCCGGCGACCAGAGAACGGGCGAGAGGATCTTTTCCGCGGCGGCGGGGACCTCCGTTTTCCCCCGCGCGGGAACGGTAAAGGGCGCCGAAAAGCGGGCAAAGACCTTCCCCGTATCGTCGGAAAGCTCCTGCGTAACGGTCCCGGAAACGGGGGCGTAGGTGTGGTTTTCCACCGTGGTTTCGGTCTCCGCGCGCCAGCGCTCCCCCTCCTCGCGGACCGGCTTGACGTACACGCCCCACAGGGCGATGCGGACGGGATCGCTGATTTGCAGCTCGACGCCGCGGGTGATGCCGCCGCCCTCGTACCACCAGCCCTCGTGATTCGTCGGATCGACCGAAACGGCGATCACGTTCCGCTCGCCGAAGCGGATCACGTCGGTGAGATCGACCTCAAAGGAGGTATAGCCGGAGAAGGAGCGGCGCATCAGACAGCCGTTGACGTAGATCACCGACGAGCCGCTCACCCCCTCGAAAAAGAGAGCGATATGCTTATCCCGCCAGCTTTCCTCCGGCTTGAAGTGTTTGAGATACCACGCTTTTTTGTAGGGGACGAACCCCCAGGCGTCCCCTTCCCTTTCGTCCGGGACGCCGGCGATCACGTAGTCGTGCGGCAGGTCGACCCGCTTCCAGGACGGAACGGTAAAGAGGTCGGGATAGCTCTTCGGCGCCGTCGGGCGGTAGGCAAACGAGGCGGGCGGCAGATGCTCGCGCTCGAGCTGCCCGATCCGGTGGGCGTAGAGCTTTTCGGTCGGCGTCTTTTCCCCGAACGTATCCTCGGCAAACAGCCAGTCGCGGTTCAGTCTGATCCTTTCCTTCACGGCGGGTCCCTCCGGTTTTCTTTTTCTTTATTATAGCACGAAAGGTTTTCTTTTCAATATCTTTTTTTATTTATGGAAAACAAAGCGACAATTTCACAAAAAAACGCTTGTCTTTTTTATTTGAAAAGCGTATAATACTGAATTGCTTTGAAGAATAACGGAAAGGATCCTCCGATGCTGAAAAAACTCTTTCGCAGCGTGCGGGAATACAAAACGCCGACGCTGCTTACCCTGCTCTTCATCACGGGCGAGGCGGTGATCGAATGTATCATCCCCTTTATCACCGCCCGGCTCCTCAACGCGATCGAAAGCGGCACCGCCCTCTCCACCGTCTTCCGGACGGGGCTTTTGCTGATCGTGATGGCGCTGCTCTCCCTCGCCTGCGGCGGGATCGCGGGCGTGACCTGCGCCAAGGCGTCCGCCGGGTTTTCCAAAAACCTGCGCGGCGACATCTTCGACCGGGTACAGGCCTTTTCCTTTGAAAATATCGACCGCTTCTCCCCCGCCTCCCTCGTGACGCGCATGACCACCGACGTCCAGTACGTCCAGATGGCTTATATGATGATCATCCGCACGGCGATCCGCGCGCCGCTGATGCTGATCTTTTCGGTCGTGATGGCGTTCATCATGGGCGGCAAGCTCGCTCTGACCTTCGTCGTCGTGATCCCGGTCCTCGGGTTCGGGCTCTACCGAGTCGGGCGCTCCGCCCTGCCCGCCTTCCGCCGCGTGTTTCCCAAATACGATAAAATGAACGAATCGGTCGAGGAAAACGTGCGCGGGATGCGCGTCGTCAAGGGCTTTGCCCGCGAACAGTACGAAAAGGAAAAGTTTGCGAAGACCTCCGAGCAGATCAAAAAGGACTTTACCCACGCGGAGCGGATCATCGCCTTCAACGCGCCGCTGATGCAGTTTTGCGTCTACTTCAACATGGTCTTCGTGCTGACGGTCGGCTCGATGCTGATCGTGCGCTACGGCGGCTCGGTGATCGGCGTCGGCGAGATCTCCGCGATGCTGACCTACGGGATCCAGGTCCTGATCCAGCTGATGATGCTCTCGATGGTCTACGTGATCATCACGATCTCCGAAGAATCGATGAAACGGATCACCGAGGTTCTCGACGAAGCGCCCTCCCTCGCCTCCCCGGACGACCCCGTCCTCACGGTGGCGGACGGCTCGATCGACTTTGAGAACGTCTCCTTCAAATACTCCGCCGCGGCGGAAAAGAACGCCCTTGACGGGATCGACCTGCATATCGCCTCCGGCATGACCGTCGGCGTGATCGGCGGGACCGGCTCCGGCAAGACCACTCTTGTGCAGCTCATCCCCCGTCTCTACGACGCGAGCGAGGGGACGGTGAAGGTCGGCGGACTGGACGTGCGCGGCTACGACCTGGCGGCGCTGCGCGGCGCCGTGGCGATGGTTTTACAGAAAAACCTCCTCTTCTCCGGCACAATCCGGGAAAACCTCCGCTGGGGCAGCGAGAGCGCGACCGACGAGGAGCTGGCCGACGCCTGCCGCCTCGCGCAGGCGGACGACTTCATCCGTTCCTTCCCCGACGGGTACGATACCTACATCGAACAGGGCGGCACGAACGTTTCCGGCGGGCAGAAGCAGCGTCTCTGCATCGCCCGCGCGCTCCTCAAAAAGCCAAAGATCCTGATCCTTGACGACTCGACCAGCGCCGTGGATACCAAAACGGACGCGCTGATCCGCGCCGGCTTTGCCCGCTATATCCCCGATACGACCAAGATCATCATCGCGCAGCGGGTCGCCTCCGTCAAGGACGCCGATCTGATCCTCGTCCTCGATAACGGCAAAATCGCCGCCGCGGGCACGCACGAAGAACTTCTTGCCGCCGGCGGGATCTACCGCGAGATCTACGAACAGCAGACGAAAGGAGGGGAGGAAGACCATGCAAAGGCCAGATAAAAAACGCCCCACCGCCGAAGGGTTTTCCGCGCTTTTCCGGGTCGTAAAGACCCTTTGCTCCGCCTTCCCCGTCCTCGTTCCGATCATCGCGCTCTTTACCGTTTCCTCCTCCGTCGTCTCCGCGATCCCCTCGATCTTCACGCAAAAGACCCTGGCGATCGCCAAGCGGTATCTGGACAGCGGGAACACGAGCTGGGAGGAGGCCAAGACCGAAGTTCTGCCTCTGATCTTTTTGCTCGTTTCCCTCTACGTCGTTTCGATTTTGCTGCTCGTCGTCCAGCGGCAGCTCCTCGCCGTCGTCACGCAGGGCTTTCTCGACAAGCTGCGCCGCAAAATGTTCGACGGGATGCAGGATCTGCCGATCCGGTATTTCGACACGCACAAGCACGGCGACATCATGAGCTACTACACCAACGACACGGACACCCTGCGGGAGCTGGTTTCCCAGTCCCTGCCGAGTCTGCTCCAGTCCTCGGTGATCGTTCTGACGGTGCTCTGCATCATGGTCTGGTACAGTATCTGGATGACGCTCGTCGTCCTCGTCGGGGTCGCGGCGATGATCTTCGTCTCCTCCCGCGCGGGCGGCGGCTCCGCCAAATACTTCATCCGGCAGCAGAAGTCGGTCGCCAAGACCGAGGGCTACGTGCAGGAGATGATGAACGGACAGAAGGTCGTCAAGGTCTTCTGCCACGAGAAAAAGGCGAAGGAGGGCTTCGACGCCGTCAACGCCGAACTCTATGAGGACAGCTTCCGGGCGCACGCCTACGCCAACATCCTCGCCCCCGTCATCATGAACATCGGCAATATCCTCTACGTTTTCTGCGCCGTGGCGGGCGGGATCTTCCTGCTCTCCGACACGCCCAACCTCAGCCTCTCCGGGCTTGCCTTTTCGATCGACATCGTAGTCCCCTTCCTCAATATGACCAAGCAGTTCACCGGCAACGTCAACCAGCTCTCCCAGCAGCTCAACACCATCATTATGGCGATGGCGGGCGCGCAGCGCGTCTACTCGCTGATCGACGAAAAGCCGGAAACGGACAACGGGTACGTGACCCTCGTCAACTGTAAGGAAAACCCGGACGGCAGCGTGAGCGAAACGGAGGAGCGCACCGGACACTGGGCGTGGAAGCACCCGCATGGGGACGGCACCCTCACCTACACCCCCCTGCGCGGCGACGTCCGGCTGACCGACGTGGACTTTGCCTACACCGAGGACAAACCGGTTTTGCACGGCGTGACCGTCTTTGCGGAGCCGGGGCAGAAGGTGGCGTTCGTCGGCGCGACGGGCGCGGGCAAAACGACGATCACCAACCTGATCAACCGCTTCTACGACATCGCGGACGGCAAGATCCGTTACGACGGGATCAACGTCAACAAGATCAAAAAGGCGGACCTCCGCCGCTCGCTCGGGATCGTGCTGCAGGAAACGAACCTCTTTACCGGCACGGTGATGGAAAACATCCGCTACGGCCGGCTTGACGCCTCCGACGAGGACTGTATCGCCGCCGCAAAGCTCGCCGGCGCCGACGATTTTATCACCCGTCTGCCTCGCGGCTACGAAACGGAACTGACCAACAACGGCGCGAACCTCTCCCAGGGACAGCGGCAGCTGCTCGCCATCGCGCGCGCCGCCGTCGCCGATCCGCCCGTGATGATCCTTGACGAGGCGACCTCCTCCATCGACACCCGCACCGAGGCGATCGTCCAGCGCGGGATGGATAAGCTGATGGAAGGGCGGACCGTCTTCGTGATCGCGCACCGGCTCTCGACCGTTATGAACTCGGACGTCATCATGGTCCTCGACCACGGCCGCATCATCGAGCGCGGCAGCCACGAAAAGCTGATCGCCGACCGCGGCGTCTACTATCAGCTCTACACCGGCGCGTTCGAGCTGGAATAAAGAAAAGAAAAAAGCCGTTCTCACGAACGGCTTTTTTCTTTTCTCGCTTTGAAACGCTTCCGCTCTTCCCTTTTTGATCGGAAAAGAAACTTTTGTTTTCCTTCCGAACGAAAAGCCGGCGATCCGCAACGCCGGCTTTTTGTCCTTTGCGCGGTGTGTTCGCGCCCAAACTCGTTTTTTGA
>CAMKAU010000046.1 GCA_946410595.1 uncultured Clostridia bacterium | reverse complement strand
CCGCGGCGGCCATCCGGGCGCCGGGACCGCCGCGCCCCCCGCCGGGGCGGTCGCGGAAATCCACGGTGTTTTGCTTTTTCGGGGGGAAGTCCGCGCGGGCGTAGGAGGCCTCCTCGCTCGGCTTTCCGGCTTCAAAGCCGCGCGGGAGCGCGGCGTTTTCCCGTTTTTCGTTTGCGGTCATTGTTCGTCCTCCTTCAGCTGGGAGAAGTAGATGTCCCGGTAAACGGGGGAAGACTGCATCAGCTCGTCGTGCGTGCCGCAGGCGGCGACCCTGCCGTTATCCAGCACGGCGATCCGGTCGGCGCCCCGCACGGAGGCGATCCGCTGCGCGATGATGATCTTGGTGGTGTCCGGCCGCGTTTCTTCCAGCGCGCGGTAGAGTTTGGCTTCGGTGGAGAGGTCGAGGGCGGAGGTGGAGTCGTCAAAGATCATGATCTCCGCGTCCTTGAGGACGGCGCGGGAGAGCGCGATGCGCTGTTTCTGCCCGCCGGAGAGGGAATGACCGCCCTCCGAGACCTGGGTGTAGTAGCCGTCCGGCGCGGCGCAGATAAAGTCGTCCGCCTGGGCGACCTCCGCGGCGCGTTTGATTTCCCACGGATCGGCGCCGTCCTTGCCCCAGCGGATGTTCGCCTCGATCGGGCGGCAGTAGAGCTCCGCCTTCTGCGTGACGATCGCGATCTTCTCGCGCAGGGCCTTGAGATCGTACTCCCGGACGTTCACGCCGTCCACCAGCACCTCGCCTTCCGTCACGTCGTAAAAACGGGGGATGAGGTTCACAAGGGTACTCTTCCCGCTGCCGGTGGAGCCGAGGACGGCGACGGTTTCGCCTTTCCGGACCGTCAGGTTTACGCCGTCCAGCACCTTTTTGCCGCCGGAGGAGGGATAGGAAAAGCTGACGTTTTTCAGCTCGACCTCGCCGGTCTTCTCCCCCGTATCGCCGTCAAAGCCGCCGCCGCGGATGAGGTCGGGCTCCCCGAGGACCTCGCGGATCCGCTTGGAGGAGGCGAGCGCGCGGGTGAAGGTCTGGGAGACCATGATCATCGACATCAGCCCCATCAGGAGCATCGAAAGATAGGTGATCGCCGCCATGATCGCGCCGGGCCGGAGGAGGACCCCCTCCTCCACACTTTTTCCGCCGATCCCGATCACCGCGATCACGCAGGCGTTGAGGATCACGTTGATGATCGGGGAGAGAAAGGCGAGGATCGTCGCCACGCGAAGGTTGGTGGAGCAGAGCAGGTCGCTTGCCAGATCAAAGCGGGAGAGCTCGTGCTCCTCCTTGACGTAGGCCTTGACGACACGCGCGCCGGCGACGTTTTCCTGCATCACGTTGTTCACGCCGTCCAGCCGCGCCTGCACGACCCCGAAAAGCGGGGTGGCGAGCCGCAGGAAGACCGCCGCGGCGGCGACGATCAGCGGCAGGGCGACGGCGGCGACCAGCGCAAAGCGGGGCGACTGCTGATAAAGCATAAAGATCCCGCCGAGGAACATCAGCCCGGAGCGCACCACCATCCGGATCGACATGTGCACCATCTGCTGGACCTGGGTCACGTCGTTGGTCAGACGGGTCACAAGGGACCCGGTGGAGATCTTGTCGATCTGCTCGAAGGAGAGGTGCATGATCTTCGCGAAGAGGTCTTTGCGCAGGTCGTTTGCGTAGTTCTGGGCGGCGAGATTGGCGAACACGCCGGAGAGGATCCCGCACAGCCCCCCGAAGAGGACGAGCAGGATCATCCGGATCCCGACGGTCAGGATCAGGCGCATATCGCCCCCCAGCACGCCGTCGTCCACAATCTTCGCCATCAGGTGCGGCTGCAAAAGATCCATAAAGATCTCGCCCATCATCATGATCGGGGCGAGCAGGCACCATTTGCGGTATTTTTTGAGGTATTTCAGCATATCAGAGCGGTTCTCCCTCTTTGTTTTTTTCTTCGCGGATCACGGCGCGGACCGTTTCAAGCAGGGCACGCAGCTCCGCCTCCTTTTCCGGGGTGAGCGCCTCCGTGAGCAGCGCGTCCGTCCCGTGCAGAACGTCCCGTACGTAAGCGGAGGCGGCCAGCCCCCGTTCGGTGAGATACAGGCGGGCGCACCGCCCGTCCTGCTCGTCGGTCTCCCGCCGCAGGTAGCCGTCCCGCAGCATATCCTTGACCGTGCGGGAGATCGCCGCGCCGGACACCCCGTGGAACGCCGCGATCTCCTTCTGCCCGGCGCCCGGGTGGCGGGAGAGGTAGATCACAACGGGCCGGTACGCGTCGGACAGTCCCACGCGGCTCGCCGCGCTCTGCGCGTACTCCCGCCATTCGCGGAAGACCGCGCCGATCACCATCATCAGCGTTTTTTCCTCTTTCATAGCTCTCCTTTCAGATAATTAACTAATTAACTATCCGGCATTATAGCAGAGAAAGCCGCCGCTGTCAAGAGGGAAGGCGAGGATTTTCCGCCGGCAAAAAGCCGCAAAAACAAAAAAGAAAAAACCGGGAAATCCCCCTTGACAGGAGAGAAAACAGGGGTTATAATAAAACTGCAAGTTTCGTTATAAGGAGGGCAGGATGCGGACGATGCAGGAGGAGAAGCTCCGGCGGCTGAAGGAGTTTCTCGAGCGGTATGTGGCGGAGCACAATGGCGAATCTCCCACGCTCGGGGAGATCTCCGCGTATATGGGGATGGTCAAGTCGACGGCGTACCGCCACGTGCTGGAGCTGGAGCGGCGGGGGGAGATCACCTACGCCGGCAAAAACACGCTGGAGCTGCGCGGGCAGAAGGCGATGCGCGTCGCCTTCCGGCGGGTGCCGGTGATCGGGGAGATCGTCTGCGGCGCGCCGGACGAACAGGAGGAAAAGATCGAGGGGTACCTCGCCGTGCCGGAGGAGTGGGCCGAGGGGGCGTGCTTTCTTTTGCGCGCGTACGGGGACTCGATGCGGGACGTCGGGATCGACGAGGGGGATCTGGTGCTGGTCCGCCGCGCGGAAACGGCGCAAAACGGCCAGATCGCCGTCGCCCTGACCGAGACCGGCACGACCCTCAAGCGGATCTTTTTTGAGAAAGGGAGACCCCGCCTGCACGCGGAAAACGCCGCCTACCCGCCGGAAAAACGGGACTTTTTCCCGGAAAAACTCTCGGTACAGGGGATCGCCCTGAAGGTGATCAAGGATATTGGATAGGATAAAGGAAATGGTAAATACGACCCCGCTCGCTCAGACAGCCAGAAAAATCCCCGTGGCGCGCTGCCCCGTCTGCGGGCGCAGCGTCGTCTATTCGGACGACGGGCGCGATAAGATCCGCGTTTCGGTCCTCGCCGCCCCGCCGGATTACCACGGCCGGACGGTCATGTGCGCCAAATGCAAAACGATGCTGATCATCGTGGAGAAAGCGGGGAGTTGAAAAAAGAGACCTGCTTTTCTGAAGAAAAGGAAACAAAAAGACTTTTTGAAAAGGAAAAAACAGAGTCAGCGCGCTTAAAGCAAAGAAAAACGAAAGCCGCCCCGGTAAGAATGGGGCGGCTTTCCGGCTCAAGGGAATCGTTATCTTTTTTCTCTCTTTTTCAGGACGGTGATCGCGCCGAGGGAGGAGAGGAGGGCGAGGGCGGAGAGGACGACGGTCGCGCTGCCGGTGGAGGGAGCGGGCGCGCCGGTGAAGAGGACGTTGCCGTTTTCGTCGCAGACCACGCCGCCGAAGCCCGCAAAGGTCTCCTTTGTTACGGCGCCGGAGTCGACCAGCGCGTTCTTCACGATCACGGTCCCCCGGCCGGTGTACCGGGAGAAGCCGGTAACGTCGAGGAAGACGTAAGCGCCTTCCTCGATCTCAAGGACGCCGTTCGGGAGCTTGTCGGTCTTGGTGCGGAACAGAACGCTGTCGGCAAACACGGCTTTGGCGCCGTTTTTGACAAGGATCGTGAACGGAATGACGGGATCGCCGGGCGCAAACTTCTGGGAGTCGGCTTTCGCGTCCGCGCGGTTATAGATCACGACGTTCTCAAAGATCGTGTCGGTATAGATCTCGAGGTAGTCGGTCTTGTCGTTGTTTAGGTCGGAGATGTTCTGGTTGCCCATGATGTGACCCTTGATCGCGGTTTCTTCCACGTCCGGGTAGAGTTGGATGTAGGAGGTGTCGCCTTCCTTCGCGGTGACAAGGATCGTGCCGTTCGAGTTGATGTACTGGGGCGGATCGTGCAAGAGAGAACAGAACGCCTTGCCGGTGACGTAGACCGTACCGCCGTTCGTGAGAACGGCCATTGCGGACTTGAAGTCCTCGCCGTCCTTCGGGAAATCGCCGTTCGTTTTGCCGAACGCGATATGATAGCCGTCGGCGGTGTTGGTCAGAGTCGGACGGGCGGGAAGTTCGATAACGGCGGGACCGGCGGGCACGCCGGAGGGAGACGCGCCGATCTCGTAAGCGGAGGCGTCGCCCGCGGAGATCTTGGTAAAGGACTCTGTCGCGATCTTGTCGGTCGCGGTTACCGCGGCGTTCACCTCGTTTGCGATGAGGAGCTCCGCGTTCGCCGTCCGGGTGGAAACAAAGTAGTTGCTTCCCTCGACGGAGTCGGACCGGAAGACGGAGGAACCGCTGAGCCCGTTGAAGATGACGTTCGCGGCGGCGGAGGAGTCTGTCGTGGTGCGGGAGCCCGCGCCGTCGAAGGAGCCGGAGATGTCGAAGTTTTTGGTGATGACGACGAGGACGTCGCCGGTAAAGCCGTTGGCTTTGTTGTCGTGGCCGCCGGCCCAGAGACGGACGACGCCGCCGTCAAGGACGAGCAGGCCGGTGCCGTTATCGAGCTTGGTGCTGCGGTGGCCGAGCGCGAGTTTCTGGATGTCGGCGTTTTTGCCGATCTCCACAAAAGAACGCCCCGTGTAGGCGGCGGGCGCGCCGGAGCGGGCGCCGCCGATCAGCTCCTGGATCTTACCGCCGAGGATGGTAAGATGCGTATCGCCGGAGGTGGGGAGCGCGGAGGAGGAGCTCTGATCGCCGCCTACCACGAAAAGCTGCGGGAACGGATCCTTTGTCGAGGTCGTAACTAACCCTTCGCCGAAGGTAAGATGATGGAACCGGGCGCGGATGACGTGCGTGCCGGACAGTTCGAGGGTCAGGTTGTCAAAGGTCGTGTCGCCGCTGCAAAGAAAGTGATTGGTCGTGACTTTGAGGACGGCGTTGTAGTCTGTTTCGCCGAGCTTGCCGGTGACGGTGACGGGGCCGGTGTGCTCCGGCTCGGTAAACGCCGCGTCGCCGACCGCCTGGATCGTTCCGACGACGACGATCGTGCCGCCCCCGGCGCCAAGCGCCGCGTACGCGTCCGCCAGCGAGCCGACCGCGGCGTCCGCCGCCGAGCCGTCTCCCGTTCCGCCGTCCTTTACATAAACGACCTTGTCAGCAGCCGCCGCGGGAAGCGCGAGTGCGGGTGTCAGCACGAGCGCCGCGCAGAGAAAAAACGCCAATGCTTTTTTCATCACTTTTTCCTTTCTTTTTTCTCCTTTTTTCCTGTTTCCTCTTTTCTTTTTCGAACAAATCCCTCTTTATTCTGACTTTATTGTATCATCCGGCTTTTAAAAAAGCAATATGTTCCGCGCGGAAAGTGTTATCATTCCTTTATTTTTTTGAGTTTTTGATCCTTTTTTATTAGAAAAACTCTTTTCCGTCTCATTTTTCCGTATTCATTTTTCCGCCAGGCAAAACGCCGGTCAGACTTACCGACCGGCGTTTTGATCTTATTCTCTTTGTTCGCTCTCTATTCTTTCTTTTTCAAAAGTCTTTTCGCTTCCTTTTTCTTCGGAAAAGGAAGATCTTTTTTTCCTTTCACTCGCTGCGCAGCGCGATGACGGGATCCTTTTTGGCGGCGAGGCGGGCGGGGAGGAGCCCGGCGAGGAGGGTGAGGAGCACGCTGATAAGGATCAGGATAAGGGCGCCGGCGAGGGGGAGGGCGGCGAGGCCGGCGATATCGGTAAAGTGGCGGATCACGGCGTTGACGGGGATGAGGAGCAGGAGGGTGAGGGCGATGCCGAGGGAGCCGGCGGCGAGCCCGATGATAAAGGTCTCGGCGTTGAAGACGCGGGAAACGTCCCGTTTGGAAGCGCCGACGGCGCGGAGAACGCCGATCTCCTTGATCCTCTCGAGGACGGAGATATAGGTGATGATGCCGATCATAATGGAGGAAACGACGAGCGAGACGGCGACGAAGGCGATGAGGATATAGCTGATGGCGTTGATGATCACGGTAACCGATTTCATCATGATCCCGACGTAATCGGTATAGGAGATCCGTTCTTCCTCCGGCTTGTCTTCGTTGTAGCGGTCGATCATGGCGGCGAGGGCGTCTTTCGCGTCAAAGTCCTTCGGATAGAGGAGGATCGCGGAGGGGTCGTCCGGGGAGGAAACGCCGAGCTTCTGCAGGTTGCGCTCGTAGGTGGAGGAGGAGCCGGAGAGGGTCTTTGCGTAGGTCGCGGCGACCGCCTCGTCGCTCATCCCCGCCGCTTTCATCGCCGCGAGCTTGGCGTTTTCTTCGGCGGCTTTTTCCGCGGGGAGCAGGGCGAGATAGGCGTTGATTTCCTCCATCGTCATGGTCTGTCCGCCGGCGGAGAAGGGACGGCCGGAGAAGATATCGGTCTCCGGGTTCTCTTTCTGGGCGCGGACCACGTCGCTGTCGGCGACGCGTTCGATCAGATAATCGGTGAGAGAGGAGAGGTAACCCACGCCGCCGGAGGCGGAGGTGGCGACGCTGGCGTCGGAGGGGCGGAGAATGCCCACGATCCGCAGGGTAAGGCCCTCCGCGTCGATCGTTTGTTTGAGGAAGGCGGGATCCTCCGAGCGGTCAAGCCAGAGCCCGGTCGCCTCGTCCCGATCGTAGAGCGAGGTCGCCGGCAGGAGGCGGAAGGTCAGGGAGAGGATCTCGTCGTAGGAGAGGGAGACCGGCTCGGTCTCAAAGCTTTCGCCCTTTGAGACCGCCTCGAAGACCGCCCGCGCCTCCGCCTGGTCCTTCACGCCGAGGACGTAGAGAACGTAGTCGGTGACCCGGTTCTTCTCGTCCACGATCAGCACGAGATCCTCTTTGTTTTCCGGCAGGCGGCCGGCGAGCACGTCGTACTGGGAGGCGATCAGCTCAGGGTTGTCGAGCAGCTCGTCAAACACGTCGTAGGACCCGGAGGAGGAGCCCGCCGTCATCATCCGCGGCGCGATGCCGAGGTCGCTCATCAGCGTGGCGGGGTTGACCTGCAGGATGCCGTTTTCGGTATCGGAGGCGTAGATCGGGAGGGGGGTCGAATAGCGGTAGGCGACCGCGCTGACGTACTCGCGCAGCTCGGCGTCGTTTTCCTCAAGAAAGCGCTTGAAGGAGACGAGGT
This sequence comes from uncultured Clostridia bacterium, assembly GCA_946410595.1. Classification (GTDB taxonomy): domain Bacteria; phylum Bacillota; class Clostridia; order Oscillospirales; family CAG-272; genus RUG12395. The sequence continues at coordinate 9,552 of CAMKAU010000046.1, read as the reverse complement.
CGTTTTCCTTCACGCCCGCGACCATCGAGTTCATCATCGAGGAGAGGCGGTCGTCCGAATAGATCTTTCCCTCCTCAAAGGGGAGGTCCTCGCCGTCGGACGCGCCGGTCATCGAGCGGAGCAGTTCGGAGTAGTCCACCCCCTGCCGCTCGACCGAGATCGGGTAGGAGGAGAGCGTGTCCTTCTGCACCCGGCCGATGAAGTCGGTGGCGCCGGAGGAGAGGGAGAGGATCAGCGCGATGCCGATGATCCCGATCGACCCGGCAAAGGAAACGAGCGCCGTCCGCGCTTTTTTGGTCAGCAGGTTGTGCAGGGAGAGGGAAAAGGCAGTAAAGGCGGACATCCGCGCCCGCTTTTTTTCGGTTTTTTGTTTTGGGGGAGCTTCGGTCGCGCTTTGCTCCGCTTCGGTCAGGGGCATCGAGTCGTCGGTCACGCGGCCGTCGAGGAGCCGGATGATGCGGGTGGAGTAGGTCTTCGCCAGCTCCGGGTTGTGGGTGACCATCACGACCAGCCGGTCGCGGGCGATCTCCTTGAGCAGCTCCATCACCTGCACGCTCGTTTCGGTATCGAGCGCCCCGGTCGGCTCGTCCGCCAGCAGGATCTCCGGGTCGTTGACGATCGCGCGGGCGATCGCCACCCGCTGCATCTGCCCGCCGGAGAGCTGGTTCGGGCGTTTGCGGAGCTGATCGCCGAGCCCGACCTTTTCCAGCGCCTCCCGCGCCCGGCGGCGGCGTTCCGCCCGCGGCACCCCGGAGAGGGTCAGCGCCAGCTCCACGTTCGCCAGCACGGACTGGTGCGGGATCAGGTTATAGCTCTGAAAAACAAATCCGACCGAGTGGTTGCGGTAGTTGTCCCAGTCGCGGTCGCGGTAGCGCCTGGTGGAAACGCCCCCGATCCGCAGATCGCCGTCGGTGTAGCCGTCGAGCCCGCCGACGATATTCAGGAGCGTCGTCTTCCCGCAGCCGGACGGCCCCAGCACCGAGACGAACTCGCAGTCCCGGAAGCCGATCGTCACCCCCTTCAGGGCTTCGACGGTCTCGGTCCCCGTCACGTAATTCTTTTTGATATTGTCCAAAAACAGCATATCCGTTTTCCTTCTTTGCAAAGAGTCGTTTTTTATTGTACGCCCAAATTGTGAACAAAACTACCCCTCCGGGAAAAATGGGAGGAAAAGGGAGAAAAGATTTTTCGTTTTCTCTTTCTTTTTTCGGGGGAATATGATAAAATAGGATAGAATACGACGGTAAAAGGGGAGGTCTCCCGTTTTTTCTCCGCCGCCGCGCGGACAAACGGGCAGCGCCCCCTTGCCGGAAAGAGGAAAAATATGAGCCGCGCCGCCGTCTTGCTTCTCTGCCTTTTGCTCTTTGTTTCCTGCGCCGTTTCCTCCCCCGCCGGTCCTCTGCCGGAAGAGAGCGGACGGACGGAAACGGCCCGAAGCGCCGCCCCGGGAGGGGAAACGGCGCCGCCGGACACCGCCCCTGCGGCCCCGCCGGATACGGACGGCGCGCCCGGGACCTCCGCGCCGGAGCAAACGGCGCCGCCGCCGGAGACCGCTTGGCCGGAGCCGCCGGAAACGGCGCCGGGCGAAACGGACGCCCCGCGAACGGACCCGCCGGAAACGGACGCTCCGCAAACGGACCCGCCGGAAACGGACGCCCCGCGGGCAGACCCCCCGCAGCCCCCGCCGGAGCCGCTCCCCGAGGATACCTCCGCGCCCTTTTTCCTCGCGCTCAACCGCTTCGTCGCGCTGGAGAAGGGAAGCAAGTTCAACATCCATCGCTATCTTTCCTACGCGGACGACCTTGACCCCGACGTCGTCTTTACCGTGACCGGGACGGTCGATCCCGATACCGTCGGCGTTTACCCGCTCTCGCTGGAGATCCGCGACGCGGCGGGGAACGCCTCTTCCGCCTCGATGGAGGTGGAGATCGTCGAAGCGTTCCCGCCGCCGGAGCCCGACACGACCGACCCGGAGCCGCCCCGCGCCTTTGACGACTTTCTGAACACCTATAAAAACGAAAATACGGCGGTGGGGATCGACGTGTCCCGCTGGCAGGGAGAGATCGACTTCGAACGGGTCGCCGCGGCGGGCTGCGAGTTCGCCGTCATCCGCATCGGCGGGTATTCGGACGGGCTCTTTGACGATCCTTACTACCGGGAGAACATCCGCAACGCGAAAAAGGCCGGACTGAAGGTCGGCGTTTACTGGTATTCCGAAGAAAACGGCCCCGCCTCGGTGAGGGAACACGCGGCGTACCTCTACGACCTCCTCGACGGGGAGGAGCTGGATCTTCCCGTATTTTTCGACTGGGAGGACTTCCTCTGGTTTGAAACCTACCGGATGAGCGTGCGCGATCTCAACGAAATGTTCCTCGCCTTCCGGGAGGAGGCGGAGGCGCGCGGCTACCGCGCCGCGCTCTATAACAGCAAGTATTATCTCGGCCTGCTCTGGAACGACGCGGTCAAGGAAGGCGGCGTGTGGCTCGCCCATTACGTCGACGAAACGACCTACACCGGCGAGTATTTCCTCTGGCAGCAGGGGATCGGGCGGATCGACGGGATCGACGGGGACGTGGATTACGACGTTCTCTATCCCGGGCGGCTCGCGCCGGCGGCCGGCGCCGCCGGCTGAAAACCGGGCGCCGGACGGCGGAAAGCGCGGATTTTTTGCTTTTTTTCCGCGTTCTGCCCCGCAAAAGCACTTGACAAGCGGAAAACCGTATGATAAAATATGTTGTCAATTTATGACCGGTGGAAGATCGACCGGTCCGGATTGAAGTTCAAATGATTCAGGAAAGGAGGAAAAAGATGCCGACCTTTAATCAGCTGGTCAAAAACGGCCGCTCGAAATCCGTGTACAAATCCAAGTCCCCGGTTCTGCAGAAGGGCTTCAACTCTCTTGTCAACCGTCCGACGGATCTGTCTTCTCCCCAGAAGAGAGGCGTGTGCACGAAGGTCACCACCGTCAGCCCGAAGAAGCCGAACTCCGCGCTCCGCAAGATCGCCAGAGTGAGACTGACAAACGGGTTGGAGGCAACGACCTATATCCCGGGGATCGGACACAATCTGCAGGAGCACTCCGTCGTGCTGATCCGCGGAGGAAGAGTCCGCGACCTGCCTGGCTGCCGTTACCACATCATTCGCGGAACGCTCGACGCCCAAGGCGTTGCAGGACGCATGCAGGGCCGTTCCAAGTACGGCGCAAAGAGACCCAAGAAATAAGACTGCCATACGGAGGTATGGTCTTTAGTGCCGTCGAATGTCTTTGACAGAATGAAGGAAAGCGATTTTTCCCCGAAACTGCTCAGATACCCCGATAGCACTGACGAAAGAAGTCTTTCGAGTACCTGTGAACTCATATTTTTATGAAGGAGGGAAGACAAGTGCCAAGAAGAGGTCAAATTTCCAAGAGAGACGTTCTCCCGGATCCTCTTTACAATTCCAAGCTCGTGACGAAGCTCGTCAACAACATCATGCTTGACGGCAAGAAGGGCGTTGCCCAGAAGATCGTCTACGACGCTTTTAAGGAAGTGGAAGAAAAGTCCGGTCAAAACGCCCTGGAAGTGTTCCAGGCCGCGCTTGAGAACGTGATGCCTACGCTTGAAGTCAAGGCCCGCCGTGTCGGCGGCGCCAACTATCAGGTTCCGATGGAAGTCAGAGCCGAGCGCCGTCAGACGCTGGGGCTCCGCTGGCTCGTGAATTATTCGAGAGCCCGTTCCGAGAGAACCATGTCTGCCAAGCTGGCTGCCGAGATCCTCGACGCGAAGAACAGCGCGGGCGGTGCGTTCAAGAAAAAAGAAGAAACGCACAGAATGGCAGAGGCAAACAAGGCTTTCGCGCATTACAGATATTGATTTTTTTGCGAAGGCCGAAAAGGAGTTACGTTTATTATGCCCAGAGAATACCCTCTTGAGAGGACAAGAAATATCGGCATCATGGCGCATATCGATGCCGGTAAGACTACGACAACGGAGCGCATCCTGTTCTATACCGGTAAGACCCATAAGCTCGGCGAGGTCCACGACGGCGCCGCTACGATGGACTGGATGGAACAGGAACAGGAGCGCGGCATTACCATCACCAGCGCCGCTACCACCTGCTTCTGGAAGGAGCACCGGATCAATATCATCGACACGCCCGGCCACGTCGACTTCACGGTAGAAGTCGAGCGTTCGCTGCGCGTGCTGGACGGATCGGTCACGGTGTTCTGCGCCAAGGGCGGCGTGGAGCCCCAGTCCGAAACGGTCTGGCGGCAGGCGGACAAGTACGCGGTACCCCGTATGGCGTACGTGAACAAGATGGACATCACCGGCGCAAACTTCTACCGCGTGGTGGATATGATGCGCACCAGACTGCACACCAACCCGCTCCCGATCCAGCTGCCGATCGGCGCAGAGGCGAGCTTCCGCGGGATCATCGACCTGATGAACATGGAAGCCGATATCTACTACGACGATCTCGGCAAGGATATGCGCACCGAGCCGATTCCGGACGATATGAAGGAAAAGGCGGAGGAATACCGCCGCGCGATGGTGGAGGCGATCGCCGAGACCGACGACGAGCTGCTTGAAAAGTTCTTCAACGAGGAAGAGATCACCGTTGACGAGCTGAAACGGGCGCTGCGCAAGGCGACGATCGCAAACAAACTCGTTCCCGTCGTGTGCGGGACGTCCTACCGCAACAAGGGCGTGCAGAAGCTGCTCGACGCGGTGGTGGACTACCTGCCCGCGCCGACCGACGTTCCCTCGATCCGCGGGACCAATCCCGCCACGGGCGAGGAGGAGGACCGCCATCCCGACGATAACGCGCCTTTCTCCGCGCTGGCGTTCAAGATCATGACCGACCCGTACGTCGGAAAGCTCTGCTTCTTCCGCGTCTACTCCGGCGTGATCCACGCGGGCGATATGGTCTACAACGCGACGAAGGGCTCGAGAGAGCGCTTCGGCCGTATCCTGCAGATGCACTCCAACAACCGCAAGGACATCGACGAGGTCCGCGCGGGCGACATCGCCGCCGTCGTCGCCGTCAAGAACACCACGACCGGCGACACCCTCTGCGACGAAAAGAACCCCGTGATCCTCGAATCGATGGAGTTCCCGGAGCCCGTGATCCGCATCGCCATCGAACCGAAGACCAAAGCCGGTCAGGAAAAGATGGGCATCGCGCTGGCGAAGCTCGCGGAGGAGGATCCGACCTTCCGCACCTATACCGACGACGAGACGGGACAAACCATCATCGCCGGCATGGGCGAGCTGCATCTTGAAATCATCGTGGACAGACTGCTGCGTGAGTTCAAGGTGGAAGCCAACGTCGGCAAGCCCCAGGTCGCGTACAAGGAAACGATCCGCAAAAAGGTGGATCAGGAAACGAAGTACGCGCGCCAGTCGGGCGGCAAGGGCCAGTACGGTCACGTCAAGATCACCATCGAGCCGAACGAGCCGGGCAAGGGCTACGAGTTCGTCAACGCCGTTACCGGCGGCGTGATCCCGAAGGAGTTCATCCCCGCGGTGGACGACGGGATCCGAGGCGCGATGCAGGCGGGCGTGCTCGCCGGCTACAACGTGGTCGACGTCAAGGTCACGCTCTACGACGGCTCTTACCACGAGGTCGACTCGTCCGAGATGGCGTTCAAGATCGCCGGTTCCATGGCGTTCAAGGAAGCGATGCGCAAGGCGGACCCCGTGCTCACCGAGCCGATTATGAAGGTGGTCGTCACCACGCCCGACGAGTATATGGGCGACGTGATGGGAGATATCAGCTCCCGCCGCGGCTCCATCCTCGGGATGGAATCGAACAACGGCGTCACGCAGATCACCTGCAACGTCCCGCTGGCCGAAACCTTCGGCTACACCACCGTGCTCCGTTCCAAGACCCAGGGCCGCGCAAGCAGCGCGATGGAGCCCAGCCACTTCTCCGAGGTGCCGAAGTCCATTCAGGACGAGATCATCAAGACCCGCGCCTCCGCTAAGTGATCGGTAACAAAAAACAGATAGAATAAAAAACAAAAACAAAAAGTACAGGAGGAAAAACCAGAAATGGCAAAAGCAAAATTCGAAAGAACGAAACCGCACGTCAACATTGGTACCATCGGTCACGTCGACCATGGCAAGACCACTCTGACCGCAGCGATCACCAAGTATCTTTCCCTGGTGAACGGCAGTGAATTCCTCGCTTACGATCAGATCGACAACGCGCCGGAAGAGAAGGCGAGAGGGATCACGATCAACACCCGTCACGTCGAGTACACGACCGACGCGCGTCACTATGCGCACGTCGACTGCCCCGGCCACGCCGACTACGTCAAGAACATGATCACCGGCGCTGCCCAGATGGACGGCGCGATCCTCGTTGTCGCCGGTACCGACGGCCCTCTGCAGCAGACCCGCGAGCACGTTCTGCTCGCCCGTCAGGTCGGCGTTCCCGCGATCGTCGTGTTCCTGAACAAGTGCGATATGGTCGACGACCCCGAGCTGCTCGACCTCGTTGAAATGGAAGTCCGCGACCTGCTCAACGAGTACGACTTCCCGGGCGACGACATTCCGATCGTCCGCGGCTCCGCCCGTGACGCTCTGATGTCCGACTCGAAGGATCCGGCGGATCCCGTCTACGCTCCGATCAAAGAGCTGATGGACACCGTCGACTCCTATATCCCCACCCCGGACAGAAAGGCAGACCTGCCCTTCCTGATGCCCGTTGAGGACGTCTTCTCCATCTCCGGCCGCGGCACCGTGGCTACCGGCAGAGTGGAAAGAGGCACCGTCAAGATGAACGACACCGTCGAGATCATCGGTCTTACCGAGGAGCGCCGCTCCACCGTCGTGACCGGTCTTGAGATGTTCCGCAAGACCCTCGACTCCGCCGAGGCCGGCGACAACGTCGGCGCTCTGCTCCGCGGTATCGCGAAGAACGAGATCGAGCGCGGCCAGGTTCTCTGCAAACCCGGCACCATCAACCCGCACACCAAGTTCGTCGGCCAGGTTTACGTTCTGACCGAGAAGGAAGGCGGCCGTCAGAAACCCTTCTTCTCCGGCTACCGTCCGCAGTTCTATTTCCGCACCACCGACGTGACCGGCGTGATCAACCTTCCCGCCGACGTCGATATGTGCAAGCCGGGCGACAACGTCAACATGAACGTTGAGCTCATCACCCCCATCGCGATCGAAAAAGGTCTCCGCTTCGCTATCCGTGAAGGCGGCAGAACCGTCGGTTCCGGCGTCGTCGCCGAGATCCAGGGCTGATCCTGATCTATCGCGAAAAGGCGGATCCGCTTTCCCCGGAAAACGGAACGGCTGAACGGAAAAGACGCTGATAACCGTCTGAAAGACAAGGTCCGCTTTGAAAAGCGGGCCTTGTTTTCTTCTGTAAAAAACCTCTCAAAAGAAGAACGGGAAGAAGGGAAGCGGGAGGAACGGAGAAACGCGGCGAAAAGAACGCGGCGGAAAAGACGGAAGAGTTTTGTGCGGGCGGTCTTTCCGTTTGGCGCCGTCCTTTTACCGAAAAAGTGCCATGTTGGCACCAAATAGAAAAAATAAAAGTGCCAAGTTGGCACCGAAACGCTTGACAAAACGGTGCCAATGTGTTATGATGGGGGCGAGGTGATGGAAATGACGCTGAAACAGTTGAGAAAAGAAAAGGGGTTGTCACAGGTCGTTTGTGCGGAGTACCTGAACATTCCCGTTCGCACCTATAAACGGTATGAGGCCGATGAAAGCAGAATAGACAGGATCAAATACCGGTATATCCGGGACCGTTTGAACGAATACGGAACGGTCGATGAGGAGCACGGCGTTTTGACGGTCGATCAGATCAAAGAAAGCTGCCGGGAGGTGTTTCAGTCCTATTCGGTCGAGTATTGCTATTTGTTCGGCTCCTATGCCAGAGGAACGGCGACCGGGACAAGCGACGTGGATCTGCTCGTTTCCGTGCCGGTGGACGGATTGAAGTTTTATGAACTGCTGGAGCTGCTTCGAGAGAAGCTGAAGAAAAAAGTTGATCTGCTGGACGCGGCGCAGCTGAAGCAGAATCCTGCCTTGCTTCAGGAAATACTGAAAGACGGAGTGAAAATCTATGGACCGTATGAAAGATGATCTGTATTACGTCGAAAAGATAAAGGCCGATCTGAAATTCGTGATCGACCATACCGCGGGGAAAACGAAAGAAGAGATCGAAGCGGACGAACTGTTGATCGATTCCATCATGTTCCGGATCATCCAGATCTCCGAGAACAGCGGAAAACTGACCGAGCAGTTCAAGGCCAGTCACACGGACGTTCCGTGGCTCGCCATCAAAGGGATGCGGAACAGGATCGTACATGATTACGGCTATGTGGATCTGACCGTTGTTTATGACGCCGTCATTCGCGGGATGCCGGAGATGTATCAAAAACTGAACGCGATCTGACGCCGTGCGCGTCCGGGAACGCGCCGGCTTTTGACGTCTTTTTCCAAGCGCTCTTGCGGTTTGGGAGGAAAAGAAAACAAAAAAACCCTGCTGTGAAAGCAGGGCTTTTTTGATCTTATTCCTCGTTTCCGTCTTCGCAGTCGCTGTCGCAGAGGTCGCAGTCGCCGTCGCAGCGGCAGTCGATATGCTCGCCGCACTTGGGGCAGACGATGTCGGAGGGGTCGTCCTCTTCGCCGAAGAGGATGGTCTCGCCGCATTTGGGGCATTCGAGCTCGTACTCGCAGTCCTCGTCGTCCTCGCAGCCGCAGTCGCAGCCGTCGTCCTCGTCTTCGAACACAACGTCCTCCACCTCGGAGAGATCGTCGTCGATCTCCTCGACGTAATCGCCGAGCTCGCGGACGCTGTCGGCAACGTCGGTGAGGTCGTTTGCAAGGTCGGTGACGATCCCGATCAGCTCGCGGATCAGCTTGACCTCGTCTTTGTTTTCATCCAGCTTCATCCCGTCGGCAAGGCCTTTCAGGTAAGCGGCTCTTTCGGTAACAGTCATGGGTTTATCCTTTCTCCGCAAAAGATCCGCCGGGAGTGTGCGGAAACTCCCGCGTGCAGGGGGTCAGGCGCGCTCGAGATACTCGCCGGTGCGGGTGTCGATCCGGAGCATATCGCCGGTGTTGATGAACAGCGGAACGCGGATCGTCGCGCCCGTTTCCAGGGTGGCGAGCTTGCTTGCGCCGGTCGCGGTATCGCCGCGGACGCCGGGCTCGGTATCCGAAACCTCCAGCTCGACGAACGTGGGCGGCTCCACGGCGAAGACGTTGCCCTTGTAGGAAAGGATCTTGCAGATCATATTCTCCTTGACGAACTTGAAGTTGTCGGGCAGCTTGTCGGCGTTGAGCGGGAGCTGATCATAGGTTTCGTTGTCCATGAAGTAGTATAACTCGCCGTCGCTGTAAAGATACTGCATTTCCTTGCGCTCGATATACGCGTTCTCGAACTTATCGGTGGGGTTGAACGTCCGCTCGGTCACGGCGCCGGAGATGACGTTTTTGATCTTGGTGCGGACGAAAGCCGCGCCCTTGCCGGGCTTGACGTGCTGGAACTCGATGACCTGCATGACCTGCCCGTCCATGTCGAACGTGATGCCGTTTTTGAAAT